>CAKZQE010000061.1 GCA_937139465.1 uncultured Gammaproteobacteria bacterium | reverse complement strand
AGGCGCCGTGACCGCCTTTGTCTTGGTATCGATTGCAGTCTTTGCCGCGTTGCGCGCTGGGTTGCGGCCGTTGCGGGCGATTGAACGCGCCCTGTCGCGCCGGGCCGCGGATGACTTTTCAGCGCTCCCGACCGATGTTCCCCGAGAGATTCATACCCTGGTACGCGCGCTGAATGATTCGATGCGCCAGCACGGCGAGTTGCTGGATCAAACCCGGCGCTTTATCGCCGAGTCGACCCACCAAATCAAAACCCCGATCGCGTCCTTGAGTGCAGAGGCCGATTTGCTGGTCGCCGAAGCGCCAGTTGAGCTGAAATCGCAAATCGGCGACCTGGCGGTGCACGCGCGCCAAACCAGCCACCTGGTCAATCAGTTACTGACTCAAGCATCCGTCACCTATGGCTTGGGATCCCGCCAGCCAGTCATGACAGGCATTGATCAATTGATCTCCAGCGTCATCGACACCTTTGCGGTCCAGGGCGAGGCTCGCGACATCGACATTCAAAACCTAACCGCGGGCCCAATCCATCACGCGATCGACCCCGTCGGACTGCGTGAGGCGTTGGTGTGTTTGATCGACAACGCCCTCAAACACTCCCCTGACCTAACGGACATTCAGGTCAGCGCATGGATCGACGACGGGCTGTGGATTCGGGTGGACGATCAGGGCCCAGGCTTTTGCGGCGACCCCGAGGTTTTGAAGCAACCCTTTGCCCGGGGTGAGGCCAGTGCCGAAGGTTCTGGGCTTGGACTGAGCATCGTCGAGCGCGTCGCCCAAGCCGGCGGCGGGCATCTTTCACTGGCCAACCGACACGGCGGAGGCGCCCGATGCGAACTGTTTTTACCCTAGCCCTGGGCATCGCGCTGAGCCTCAGCGCCGACGCGGCCGAGTGGATTGAATCCACCTACACCCATGTGCCCGATCCGACGCAGCACCTGCGCATCTATGGCACACACGATTTGGACGCCATTCAACCGCTGCTGGATGCCTTTGTGGACCAAACCGGCATTGGGCTGACGTACGTCACTGCCAATTCGCGGGCCTTGCATGAACAGGTGGCCCAGGCGCGCCGCCCCGACGCCGACCTGGTGTTCTCATCTGCGACCGGCCTTCAGGTTAAAGCGGTCAACGACGGTTGGGCGCAAAAAATCGAGTCGGACACCTCCAGCGCCCATCAATGGCGGAACCGATTATTTCAAGTCAGCATCGAGCCCATCGTCGCCGTGTTTGATAAGCGCCGCACCCCTTGGATGCAGCGCACCCGAAGCCGCGCCCAGCTTACGGAGCAGTTAAGGCGTCGCGCCGAGACGGCAGGATCCGTCGCGGTCTACAACCCGGCCATCAGTGGCCTGGGCTACTTATTGGCGACACAAGACAGCGAACAAACACCGACTTTCTGGCCGCTGATCGATCAGTTTCGCGCCGTTGGGATGCGTGAATTTTGCTGCTCTGCCGATATGCTCGATGCGGTCGAATTCGGCACTAGCATGCTGGCGTATAACGTTCTGGAGTCATACGCCGCCACGCGCCTGGTAACCAATCCAAATCTGGGGTTTATGCGGTTCCAGGATTATCAGTTGGTGGTGCCGCGCACGCTGTGGGTGCCAGTGTGGAGCCCGCGCCCGGACCTGGCGGCACGCTTCATTGCTTTTATGCGCGCCCCGGAGGGTCAAGCCCAATTACCGGCACGCAACCGCCTTGAGCAACTCAACAACACCCAGGCGGCCCCGCTGAAACCGATTCGCCTCTCGCCGGCATTAATCCTGTACTTGGACGACTTCAAGCGCGAACGCTTTATGCAGCGCTGGACGCCCAGTGACGAGGCGCCCCGCTAGCCGGCCTTTGGCCCGGTGTAGGTCCACAGGAATTCTGGCGGCAAAGGCCCCTTGTTGCGCCCACCCTGCTGCGTTTGCTCCCATGCGTGGGCCAATATGCCGACGCTACGGCTCAGGCAGAACAGGCCGCGCGCCAGCTCTGGCGCCAAACCGAGGGCGCCGTACAAGGCCGCTGTGGCGCCATCAATATTGATCGCAATAGCGGTGCTTTTTCCCTCAGATACCTGGGCTTGAATCGCCCTTGCGACCTGCCCGTAACGGCGGTCAATGGCCTCGTCGTCGGTCGCTTCCAAGACCGCAAGCAGGGGCTCGGCCCGGGGGTCTTTTGGGCGGTGAAAACGATGCCCAAACCCGGGTACAAATACACTGACCTCGGTCTGAAATGCGCCAACCACACTCGCCACAGCGGCTTCGACCGAGGCGCCTCGGTCGACCTCATTGATGACGGAATTCATTAACGCAACGCACTGCTGGCCCGCACCACCATGGACATCCCCTAACATGTTGACCCCCGTGGCCAGGGCATTGTTCAGGCCAACGCCACAGGTCGCCGCCATGCGCGCGGCGGCCACCGAGGGCGCCTGAGGTCCGTGATCCACCGCGGCCACCAGCGCGGCCTCGAGGACGCGCAACTGCTCGGCGCTGGCGGGCGTGCCCACCACCATTCGCCAGATCATGTCGACGAAACTGACCTCCCCAATCAGCGTTTCAATCGGCGCCCCGCGCAGTTCAATCACCCCCGGCTGCATATTGATGATGGCCGTTCGCCACCACTGGCTTGGGTCAGTTGGGGTCATGGTGTTGTCCTAAGGTTGGGGCCTCGCCACGGGGGCGCAGGCGCTGGCCATTAAGTAAAAACCCGTTAGTCGCGACCGGGTATTGCCCGGTATGGATAAACTCACGCGCCTGAAGCTGGGGCTGCGACAGGGCCTCAGTCAGCCCAAGCACAGGCCCGGCGGGTACGTCTGCTTTGCGCAGGCGCGCCAGCCACTCCTCCCGTGTCTCCGTCGCCAGCACCCCTTCAATTAATCGGCTAAGCAGCTCGCGGTTGTGCTTTCGGGACTCACGGTCGGCAAAACGGGCGTCCGCCAGCCATTCGTCTCGACCTAGGGCCTGGCAAAAGCGCTGCCAGTGAACGTCTTGGTTGGCCGCCACATTGATCAACCCGTCGGCGGTATGAAACGCGCCGGAGGGTGCGGACGTCATGTTCTCGTTGCCCAAGCGCGTGGCCGCGACACCCGCCTGCAACCAATTCGACACCGCCCAGCCCATGGTGCTCATCAAGCTTTCCAGCATCGACACGTCAATCATTTGCGGCTCATCACGGCGATTCAACGCCGCGGAAATAGCCATCGCAGCGACCAAGCCGCCGACGGTGTCCGCAACCGGAAACCCCGCGCGGGTCGGATCGCCGTCGGGTTGCCCGGTGATATCCATGGCCCCAGCCATCCCCTGAACAATTTGGTCATAGGCCGGCATCTGCGCCAGCGGACCGGTTTGGCCAAACCCAGAAATCGCGCAATAAACCAGCCGCGGATTGATCGCAGCCAACACGTCGAAGCCGAGCCCAAGCCGCTGCATCACCCCGGGACGAAAATTTTCGAGCACGACATCCGTGTTGGCGACCAGGGTTTTGAATTCGGTCACGCCCTGCTCCGATTTTAGGTCCAGAACGCGCGACTGCTTGCCCGCGTTTTGAGCGCGGAAGCTAACGCCCATACCGGCTCGATTGGCCTGTGGGTCGGCCCCAAGCTGACGCGCGAGGTCGCCGGACGGGCTTTCAACCTTAGTGACCCTGGCACCCATAAGGTGGAGTTGGTAGCTGGCAAAGGGGCCGGCTAACACAGCCGACAGGTCAAGCACCCGAACGCCATCCAGTGGTAACACCATAAACATTCTCGATAAGTAAAGACCCTAGTGTGCACAGACTAAGAACGCACACAACTGAAACTGGGGGTGATTGACCATGCCTTAGGGGTGCTTCGCCTCCGTTGACTGATTCGCTATCCCGGCGCCTGTTTTCAGTCAGTGCCTACGGCACCCGATCCGATGTACGGGAGATTTTTCTTTGGCACCTCTTCCGTATCGTAATTCGGTGGCAAAATTTAGGAATGGAAACGCGAGAAAAACACCCCCCAGTGGCACCTAACGTCGCCAACGTTTGGCTCACTCGCCCGGGCAGCCGCTACTCTCATTACGCCAAATGGCTCTTGGTTGTCGAATGTCGCGCCGGTAATGTTGATGTCTGGTTCACACCGAGCTACGCGGCGTTTGAGATGCGCTGTGCAGAGCGCTACACACGAAGCCTGGCAAACGCCCGGCGACCGATACCCAGTAACTGGTCGCAATGGTTCGATTTTATCAGCACGCAGAACGATTACACTCTGGTCCAGAACGTGCACGACGCGGCCCGTTCGTGGAGCTTCGACGAACACATCGGTAGCCTCGTGCTCGAAAAAATGTTGGCCGAAAACATCCTGCGACCTCGATAACAAGGAACCTTACTATGCGTTGCTTACTGTTTCTCGGCCTGGGCCTGTCCTGTGCCGTCGCGGCTCAACCGGACAGCGACAACGGCGCGTTCCTGCA
>CAKZQE010000060.1 GCA_937139465.1 uncultured Gammaproteobacteria bacterium | reverse complement strand
TCGCGCCTAACGCGCGTGCCACGGAGGTTTAATCATGGAACAGATGATTAGCTTGTTTATCAAAGCGGTGTTCGTCGAGAACATGGCGCTGGCGTTCTTCCTCGGCATGTGTACGTTTTTGGCGTTGTCGAAAAACGTAAAGACGGCCCTGGGCTTGGGTGTAGCGGTAATCGTGGTATTGGCGGTTACTGTTCCCCTCAACAACTTGATCCTGCATTACCTGCTGCGTGAGGGCGCACTGACGTGGATCAGTGATGACTTGGCGGCTGTGGACCTGAGCTTTTTGGGCCTGCTGTCATACATCGGTGTGATCGCGGCGTCGGTTCAGATTCTCGAAATGTTTTTGGATAAATTCGTGCCGGTTT
The DNA here is from genome assembly GCA_937139465.1 of uncultured Gammaproteobacteria bacterium. Lineage (GTDB taxonomy): Bacteria > Pseudomonadota > Gammaproteobacteria > Pseudomonadales > Litorivicinaceae > Litorivicinus. The sequence goes on along the minus strand of CAKZQE010000060.1, from coordinate 4,061 downwards.
TGTACAACGCCTTGGGGGTGTTCCTGCCTCTGATTACGGTGAACTGTGCAATTTTGGGTGCGTCACTGTTCATGGTAGAGCGTGACTACAGCTTCGCCGAAAGCGTCGTTTACGGCGGTGGTGCAGGTGTGGGTTGGGCTTTGGCCATCATGGCCCTCGCAGGGATTCGCGAAAAGCTGAAGTATTCCGACGTGCCTGCAGGCTTGCAGGGACTGGGAATTACCTTCGTAACCGTTGGCTTGATGTCGCTTGGCTTCATGTCGTTTTCCGGCGTGTCGCTGTAAGGAGTCCTGAATGTTAGATCCTCAAATCCTATTGGGCGTGGTCATGTTTACCGTGATCGTTATCGCCCTCGTAGCGGTCATTCTGGTGGCACGCTCGAAACTGGTCGCGTCGGGTGACGTCACGATCATGATTAACGATGACCCGTCCAAAGCCATCACGGTGCCGGCCGGCGGCAAGCTGTTGAACACCTTGGCTGACAACGGTATCTACCTGTCATCAGCCTGCGGTGGTGGCGGTACCTGTGCCCAGTGCCGTTGCATCGTCGAAGAGGGCGGTGGTGACATTCTGCCGACCGAAGCCTCGGCCTTCACCAAGGGCCAGGCCCGTGAAGGGTGGCGCTTGAGCTGCCAGGTCCCGGTTAAGCAAGACATGAAGATCGAAGTCGAACCTGAGTTCTTCGGTGTTAAGCGTTGGGACTGCACGGTCGAGTCGAACCCCAACGTGGCGACTTTTATTAAAGAGTTGACGCTGAAGCTGCCCGAAGGCGAGGACGTCGATTTCCGCGCTGGTGGTTATGTGCAGCTGGAAGCCCCGCCGCACCACGTCAAGTTCTCTGACTTCGATATCGAAGAAGAGTACCGCGGTGACTGGGAGCGCTTTGGCTTCTTTAATCACGAATCCAAAGTCGACGAGACCGTGATTCGTGCGTACTCGATGGCCAACTACCCCGACGAAAAAGGTCTGGTTAAGTTCAACATTCGTATCGCGACACCGCCTCCTGGAACGGACTTGCCGCCTGGGCAAATGTCCTCGTACGTGTTCAGCCTGAAGCCCGGCGACACCATCACGGTATTCGGACCCTTCGGTGAATTCTTCGCCAAGGACACCGACGCTGAAATGGTCTTCATCGGTGGTGGCGCGGGCATGGCCCCCATGCGTTCGCACATTTTCGATCAGCTCAAGCGTTTGCAGTCGACTCGCAAAATGTCGTTCTGGTATGGCGCCCGTTCACTGCGTGAAGTGTTCTACGATGACGAGTACAACAAACTCGCCGCCGAGAACGATAACTTCGAGTGGCACTTGGCGCTGTCAGATCCGCAGCCCGAGGACAACTGGGATGGATTGACTGGGTTCATTCACAACGTGTTGTACGAGCAGTACCTGAAGGACCACCCGGCGCCGGAAGATTGCGAGTTCTACATGTGTGGTCCGCCGATGATGAACGCGGCGGTGGTGAAGTTGCTCGAAGACATGGGCGTTGAGCCTGAGAACATCCTGTTGGATGACTTCGGCGGCTAATTCCAATGACGTCTCATGAACCGCCGGCCCTGTGCCGGCGGTTTTTGGTTTACAGGAGTTTAAATGAATCTGCTTCGTAGTCTCAGCCCTGGCGGCCTGGTGGTTGCCATTGCGCTGGCCCTAACCGGTTGCTTTGGCGAACCCAAAACCCTGGTCACTGAGCTAACTGGGAAGACCATGGGCACAAGCTGGTCGGTGAAGCTGGCCTACCCGGAAAACCGCCCGGTGACCGATGCGCTGCAGGGTCAGATCGAGGCCTTGCTGGTCGAGGTCAACAACCAAATGTCGACCTGGCAGAAAGACAGTGAAATCTCGACCTTCAACAACCTGGCAGCCCCGGCCAGCATGGACGTTAGCCGTCCGTTCGCTGCGCTGACGGCCAAGGCGCTTGAGTTATCAAACGTCAGCGCTGGCAAGTTCGACCCTACCGTCGGCCCGATAGTCGGTCTGTGGGGTTTTGGTCCGCCGAAGACGGAAAACCGCATGCCAACGGATGCCGAGGTCGCAGCTGCGTCTGCACAGGTCGGTTTTGAAGCCATCGCGGTATCGGGTAGCACACTGACTAAGTCAGCCCAGCGACGGCTGGACCTATCAGCCATCGCCAAAGGACACGGCGTCGACGTGGTCGCGGATCATTTGATCTCGATTGGTTACCTTAATCACCTCGTTGAGATCGGCGGCGAAATGCGCGCCGGTGGCGACAAGTTAGACCTCGGCCCCTGGCGTGTGGCGATCGAAAAGCCGGTTGAGCATGACCGTGCGATTCAGCAGGTCATCGAAGTGACCAACATTGGCATTGCCACCAGCGGCGATTATCGCAACTACCGCGAAATCAACGGTCAGAAATTCCACCATGCGATGGACCCCGACACCGGTCGCCCCGTGACCCACGATTTGGGCAGTGTCACCGTATTGCACCCCAGCGCCGCCATGGCCGATGGCTGGGCGACAACTTTGCTAGTATTGGGTGCTGAGGCAGGCATGGCTCTGGCGACTGAGCAGGGGCTGGCGGCCTACTTTATTACCCGTGGCGACGGGCTGCAGGCGTCGTATACGCCCGAGTTCGCGCCCTATATGGAGAACGTAAAATGAGCACAATGTTGCTGGCCTTTGGCCTGATGGCAATGATTATGGCGGCGATGGCCGTTGGCGTGATGATGGGACGTCAGCCAATCAGCGGCTCCTGCGGTGGAGCGGCGCGTTTGGGTATTGGCGGCAAGTGTTCGCTGTGCGGTGACGACCCGTCGCAGTGCGAATCAACGGAAGACAGCAAAAGCGTGGTGCCGGTCAAACGTCGCTCCGCCACTTTTACCGACGCAAGCTAAGCGTCAAGCAAGGAATAGCATGGCTCGTTTTGATTTTGATGTACTGGTCATAGGCACCGGCCCCGCGGGCGAGGGCGCCGCAATGATGGCGGCTAAACACGGAAAGCGTGTGGCCATTGTCGATGAGCGCCCAATGGTTGGTGGTAACTGCACCCACATGGGAACCATCCCGTCCAAGACCCTGCGTCATGCGGTGAAGCAGATCATGGATTACAACAACAATCCTATGTTCCGGGAAATCGGTGAGCCGCGCTATTTCAAATATCCAAACGTGCTGGACGCTGCCCGGCGCGTCATCGACAAGCAGGTGGCGTTGCGCACCAAGTTCTATGCCCGAAATCGCGTCAAGGTCATTCATGGCCAGGCCCGTTTCCAGGACACCAATACCCTGCTGATTCAGGACGACGGCGGTGTTGAGACGGTCACGGCGGCGGAAATCGTCGTTGCCACGGGCTCGCGGCCTTACCAGCCTGCGGATGTCGATTTCGATCATCCCCGGGTCTATAACTCCGACTCAATTTTGTCGATGAGCCACACCCCGCGCACCCTGATTATCTATGGTGCAGGCGTGATTGGCACTGAATACGCCAGTATCTTTAATGGTCTGGGCGTGAAGGTGGATTTGATTGATACCCGGGATCGTCTGCTGAGCTTTTTGGATGCCGAGATCTCCGACGCCCTGAGTTATCACCTGCGCGAGCGCGGCGTGCTGATTCGTCACGACGAAGAGTACGCCAGCGTCGAAACCACCGACGGCAGTGTCACCATGCACCTGAAGTCCGGCAAGCGCGTCAAAGCCGACGCGTTGCTGTGGTGTAACGGACGTACTGGCAACACGGACAACCTATCGTTGGAGAACATTGGCTTATCCGCCAACAGCCGAGGTCAGCTCGAAGTCGACCAGACCTACCGCACCGAGGTTGAGGGTGTGTTCGCCGTGGGCGACGTGATCGGTTGGCCGAGTTTGGCCAGCGCCAGCTACGACCAGGGCCGTAACGTCGCCAGTACCTTGCTGGACCAGGCCGACACCCGCTTTGTCGACGAAGTGCCAACGGGCATCTATACGATCCCTGAAATTAGCTCCCTCGGTATGACCGAAAAAGAACTGACCGAAGCCCTGCGCGCCGACGGGCACGAGATCAGCCGTCTTGATCTGGGCGGCGGTCTGGGCATTCCCTACACCCGCTCGAATGAGGCACCGCCGTTGCCGCT
>CAKZQE010000059.1 GCA_937139465.1 uncultured Gammaproteobacteria bacterium | reverse complement strand
GGGGATTCTTCTATGATTGGGTTTTATCGGTGGGCGTGGAGTCTAGCACGCCGGCATCGGGCATTTTTTCGCTCATGGCGGACAGCTGTAGCTGCAGCCGCGCAAGCGATTCCTGCGTCTTTTCAAGCTCGGCAAGCACGTTTTCCGGGCTCGGTATTTGGCGTAGCGCTTCCAGACGTTCGGCCTTGGCTTCGTCAAGGTTATTCAGCACCACGGCAATGAACAGGTTGATCACCACAAAGGTGCCAAGCACCACAAAACTGACGTAATACACCCAGGCCCATGGCTTGACCGCCAGCGAGGCGTACATCACATCGGTCCAGTCCTCCAGTGTCACGATGCGGAACAGCGTCAGCAGACTGATACCCAGGTCGCGCCAATGGGTTGGGTCAATGTCATGGAACAGGTAAAAACCGGCGACACCGTAGATGTAGAACACGATGGACATCAGCAGCACCACATGGCCCATGCTCGGGATGCTGCGAACCAGTGTTTGAATAACCAGACGCAGCTCTGGGAACGCTGACACCAAGCGCAGCACCCGCAAAATACGCGCAAGCCGCGCCAGCGTTGCAAACTGCCCCGTGGTCGGGATCAGTGACGCGACAACAATGGCGAAATCAAACAGGTTCCAGCCATCGCTGAAGTACCCGCGGGGCCGCAGTGCATACAGCTTAAGGCCGGCCTCGAGCACGAAAATCGCCAGAAAAATTCGATCCGCCATGATCAGCCAAGGCCCGGCCGCATCCATCACGGTTTCGCTGGTCTCAAGGCCAATCACCACGGCGTTCAACAGGATCACGCCGATGATGATTTGGTGAATCAGGCCGGTATCGGCGGACTGGGCAATGCGCTCACGCATGTTACGGCGTCTCCACCAGCCCCGCGTGGGCCATCGCTGCGGCCCGGAAAATGGCGCGGCACTTCTTTAGGGTTTCTTGCCATTCACTTTCTGGGTCCGAGTCCGCCACAACGCCTGCGCCGGCTTGGATAAACAGCTGGCCGTCCTTGAGGACCGCGGTGCGAATCGCAATCGCGGTGTCCATGTGCCCCTGCCAACCCAGGTAACCGACTGCGCCGCCGTAGATACCACGGCGCGAGGGTTCGAGTTCGTTGATGATCTCCATCGCCCGCACCTTAGGAGCGCCGGACAGTGTGCCCGCCGGCAAGCAGGCTTTGAGCACGTCAATCGCATCCATGTCGTCCACCGCCACACCGGTGACGTTAGAGACGATGTGCATGACATGGCTGTAGCGCTCAACGATCATCTTGTCGGTTAGGGTCACCGTGCCAGTTTTGGCGACGCGGCCGACGTCGTTGCGGCCTAAGTCAATCAACATCAGGTGCTCGGCCAGCTCTTTGGCGTCCGACAAAAGGTCCGCTTCCAGGGCCTTGTCTTCAATTTCGTTAGCACCGCGCTGGCGGGTGCCGGCAATGGGGCGCACCGTCACAAGGCCGTCTTCGAAGCGCGCCAGGATTTCCGGCGAGGACCCAACGATTTGAAACTCATTGAGCTGCAAAAAATACATATAGGGCGACGGATTCAGACGCCGTAAGGCGCGGTACAAATTCAGCGGCGGCGCTTTAAAGGGTAAGCGCATGCGCTGCGACGGCACGACCTGCATGCAGTCGCCGGCGTTGATGTACTCCTTAATGCGGTCCACCGCGGCGCGGTAGTTGTCAGCCCCGAACTCGGACTCGAAATCGTCTTCGACGATGGGGTCGAAGCTAGGAGCGTCAAACGCCTTGGCAGGTAACGGTCTGGCCAAGCGCTCGCGCAGCACACTCAAACGCGCCTCGGCCTGAACCAGCGCGTCGCCGGCCGCGGGGTCGACGTGGGTAATCAGGTACAGCCGGCCGGAGAGGTTATCAAACACCACCACTTCGTCAGACAGCAGCAACAGAATATCCGGCGTATCCAAGCCCGGATCCACCGGGAAGCTGTGGGCAACTTTGGGCTCGACCATGCCGACGGTGTCGTAGGCGAAGTAGCCGACCAAACCGCCGGTGAACTTGGGCAAGTCCAAGTCTGGCAAATCCGCAGGCGTCGCCACCGCTAAGCTGGCTTGGTAGTCACGAATCCAGTTCAGCGGATCAGATTCGGCGAATTCAGCCAGTGTTTCACCGTGGCGCACGTGGGTCACAACGCCGTTTTTAACGCTGACGCGCTCGTGACCTGGCAAGCCAATCATGCTGAAGCGCCCCCACTGGGCGCCACCCTGAACCGACTCCAGAAGGTAGCTGTAGGCGCCGTCTCCGAGTTTCAGGTAGCAGGACAAAGGCGTTTCCATGTCCGCCAGCACCGTCATGGCGACGGGCACACGCTTAAAGCCGCGGGCGCTCAGGTTGGCGAGTTGTTCAAGGGAGGGTGCAATCATGCAAGCAGCTCTAAAAAGTCGTTGTAAATCAAATCCGGCGCGGCCAGTTCCACCGCATTGCCGTGGTTATAGCCTAATCGTGTCAGGGCCACCGGCATACCCGCCGCCTGTGCAGCCTCGGAGTCATTCGAAGAGTCACCAATCATGACGCAGTGCCTAGGCTCGACCCCCATCAGGGTGCAGGCCTGTAACAGCATGTCCGGCTCTGGTTTCTTGCGGTCCACGCTGTCGCCGCCTAGTACGGCGTCAAAGCGCAGGCTCAGCGCATCCAGCATGATTTGGGTGTAAGCCATGGGCTTATTGGTCACCAGCGCCGTCGGGTACTGCGCCTGAATACGCGCCAGCCCCTCGGCCACACCCGGGTAAAGCACAGGATTACGCGCGCACTGGCCTTGATAGTGGTTTTCAAAGCGCTGATACGCAGCATCGGCCTGATGGCTGGCACCGGCGTATTCAAACGCCCGATGAATGAGGTTCCAAGCACCGCGGCCGACCCAATCACGAACGCTGGATTCACCCGCCGGGGCGTGGCCAAACTCCGCCAACACGGCATCCACCGAGGCCGCGAGGTCCGGCACGCTATCGACCAGGGTGCCGTCAAAATCAAACAGCACCGCCTGCAGTGGGCCGTCGACCAAACTGGCTAGCTTCACTGGGCAGACAGCGCGGCGCGCATTTGATCGACAACGGTTTTGTAGTCGGGCTGACCGAAGATTGCTGAGCCGGCCACAAAGCTGTCGGCACCGCGGGCGGCCACCTCGCCGATGTTGGCGGGGCCGACGCCTCCGTCAACTTCGATGCGCACGTGCTGCGCGCCCCGAGCGTCCAAAAACTGGCGGGTCGCGGCGATTTTATCCAGCGTGCCCGGTATGAATTTTTGACCGCCGAACCCGGGGTTGACGCTCATCAGCAACACGACGTCGAGTTTGTCCAGCACGTATTCCAAATGCGATAAGGGTGTCGCGGGGTTCAACACGAGGCCGGCCTTGAGGCCGCGCTCTTTAATCATCGCCAAGGAGCGATCGACGTGTTCGCTGGCCTCGGGGTGAAAGGTGATCCAGCTGGCACCCGCGTCGGCAAACATTCCGATCAAGGCATCCACTGGTTTGACCATCAGGTGCACGTCGATCGGTGCGGTCACTCCGTGCTTACGCAACGCCGCACACACGCTAGGTCCAAAGGTCAGATTGGGCACGTAGTGGTTGTCCATCACGTCAAAATGAATGATGTCGGCACCGGCCAGCAGAACGTCGTCCACTTCCTGGCCGAGCTTGGCCAAATCCGCCGCAAGGATGGAAGGGGCAATCAGGTAATCGTGCATGCAAAAACTCCGTAACCGGGACCGAATAGTCGTGAGCGCGTAAGCATACCGACTCGCCCCGCAATCAGCGAGATGCGTGTCGTTTGATCTTGTCCCATGCGGCCTGGATCTGCTGCGACTGATGCTTGGCGGCAGCCACCGCCTCAGCCGAGCCACCGGCGGCGGCCACTTTGTCAGGGTGATGGGCGCTGATCGCGCGCCGGTAGGCTTTTTTGAGTGCCGGGCCTTGAGTGCCTGGCGGCACGCCCAGCACCACCCATGGCGAGGGCGGCTGCGCAACCGGCGCTGGCCGTGCCACCGGCGCGATCGGCTCGGGGGTCCGTTGCAACCGAACGGCCCATCCGGGCAACCCGAGGGCACTGATGGTGCGCTGCAGGCGGGCCTCAGCGGTCAAGGACTGCGCGTCACTGCGAACCAGTTGAACCAGCCACCAAGCCAGCGTGGCACTGTAAATCCGATTCGACGCCGAACGGCGAAGGCGCGCCGCGACCAAATCGGCCTCCAAACCGGCCTTGCCCTGGTTAAATGCGCTGACCGCCTCGCGCTGGCCTGCCAGGCTCAAATCCAATTTGGCTATCAACGCGCGGGTTGCCGCTAAATGGCGCTCACTGACCACACCATTGAGCTTGCAGTGGTGGCCGGCAAGGCGAAACAACAGACGCTGCTGGCTGAGGTCATCACGGACCGATGCCTGAATACGGCGCACCAGCCAACGACCGGCGATCGCGCCTGTGACGGCGAACACCGCGGCTGGAAACACCCCGCCCCAAATCCCGATGCCAGCCCCAAGGGCGGCCCCTACTACCTGCACTGCGTAACACCTCTCCCCTGTTTGGCCTCGACGCCGCTGTGGTATGAGTCTAGCTTGGGCTTTGCGACTTATCTGCTTATAGTGCCTGCTTGCACGCCACCTTGGATCCACAGATTGTTAACGCGACTCTTTTTTCTGGCGACGGCCGCAAGCATCGCCACCTTTAGCACGCAGGCGCAGGCCAACGCCGCTCTGGTCGGCGTTGACTGGATCGAAGATCCGGTCGCCAACCCCCTGTGCGGCGGCTACTACCTGTCGCCACAACTGCCCCAGGCCAACGGCGAAGCGATCGAAGCTCGCGCCCAGGATACGGAATACGATGGCACCGACCGCATTGCACTGAAAGGCGACGCCCAGCTATGGAATAACCAGATTGCCCTGGAAGCCGACGAGATCAGTCTGTATCGCGTATCCGGCGACGGCGATGCCGCCGGCGACGTGGCCTTTCGCGAACCGCGTTTTCTGATTCGCGGCGAGACCGCGTCCATGAACCTCTACAGTGGGCGATTTGAATTGCGCGACAGCGAGATCGTCGCCCACGAACTGCATTTGTACGGACAGGCCGATGACGTGGTGCGCGACGGCGCCGGCATCATTCGCGTTCGCAACGTCGACTACAGCTTTTGCGCACCGACTGATGACGCCTGGCAGATGGGCGCGGGCAAACTGAAGCTGGACTACAACACGGGCCGTGGCTATGCCCAGAACGTCAGCCTAAAAATCAAACAGGTACCGCTGGTGTGGTTGCCGATCATCGGTTTCCCAGTAGACGAGCGCCGGCTGACGGGCTTTTTATGGCCGACACTATCGTACGAAAGCAGCGATGAGCTCGGCAGTGACTTCGCCATCGAGGCCCCCTTTTATTGGAACATTGCCCCCCAGACCGACGCGCTGATTGTGCCGACCCGGGTCGCCCATCGCGGTAACATGTTGCAGGGCCAGCACCGTTATTTGTTCAACGACGAGAGTCAATCGACGCTCAATCTTGGTTGGCTGGACCGCGATGATCAGACCGGCGAAAAGCGCCGCGCTGTCAATGCAAGCTGGCGCACCCAAACCAACACCCCGTGGATCGCCAGTGCCTATGCCGCCTGGGCGGACGACAAAGACTACGAAAACGACATCGGCGGCCTTGCCACGCCCGATGACGAGCAGTTCCCAGGGCTGCGAGTGTCAACCTCCTACCGACAGCCGCAGTGGTCAGTGACCGCCAGCGCCAAAAGCTACACCGTCGCCGACTCGGACGCCGCCCAGTCAGCCCGACCTTATCGTGAATTGCCGCGCATCCATGCCAGTGGCACCGTCACCAGCGAGATAGGAGCGCAGGCCTGGCAGACCCAGTTCGTCAATTTCGACCGCGACAACGATGCGCTCAGCGGCACCAGCGCAGACATCGGCAGCCGGCTAAAACTCGGCTACACCCTATCCAGATCATGGCGATCAACGTACGGGTTCGTGACACCGGCGGTTGGCGCCGACGCGGTGGTCTACGCGCTGCAACGCGATACCGGGCTGGATGAAAACCCATCCGCGTTCGTACCCCGAATCAGTCTGGATTCTGGGTTGTACATCCAAAAAACCTTTGATGAGCTGACGCACCGCATAGAGCCGCGCGTTAAGTATTTGCACGTGGCCAAGGTCGACCAGGACGCCCTGCCAAACTTCGATACGGGCACGGTCGGCTTTAGCTTTACCCAGCTCTTTTCCGATCGCCGTTTTTCTGGCGGCGACCGCATCGGCGACACGGATCAGGTCAGCCTGGGCCTGTCCAATCGCTGGAATGACAACGGCAGTGGCAGCGAACGCTACCGCATTGACCTTGGCCAGACGTTTTATTTAAAGGACCGGGAAGTCGGCCTGACCGCCGGCAGCATCGACACCAGTGACCACTCACCCCTGGTTGGCGAGGCCCGCGTTCACCTCAGTGAGCACTGGAGCCTCGGCAGTGAAGCCACCTTTGATGCCCGTTTCGGCGTCGACTCGGGCGCCTCCAGCGTTAAATACCGCCAAGACGACGACCACTTGGCCACCTTTAGGGTGCGCTGGAGCGATCAAAAAGCCACCAGCCACGAGGGCAGCGTGCTGTGGGGCATCGCCGACCGCTGGCGATTGGCAGCCGGCTACGGATACAACGAAGAAGTCCAGCAAACCGAGCGCTTCGCCTTTGGCGTGGAGTATGAGAGCTGTTGCTGGCGGACCGCCCTCGTCCAGAGTTATGATCGGCCCACCGTGACCGGTGTCGGCACCCACAAATTGGCACTGCAGTTTCAACTCAAAGGCTTAGGCCAAGTCGGCCAGCGCGCCATCAGCAATCTGCGAGATAACATTGAAGATTATGAACCACGTCCTATTCGCTATTAGCCTGCTGTTCAGCGGCCTCGTTGCCGCCGCGCCACTGGATCGCGTGATAGCGATCGTCGAGCAATCCCCCGTCCTGGCATCCGATGTCGACAACCGCCTGACGCTTTTGCAGGTGCAAAGCCAGCGCCAAGGGCGGGAATTCCCACCGATCAGTGCTGAGCTAAAGAGCCGTATTCTGGACCGGCTGATTGACGAGCAGGCGCTGAAAAACGAAGCCCTGCGTCAGGGCTTTAGCGTCACCGATGAGCAGGTCAACGAAGGGCTGGTGCGCCTGGCCCAAAACCTTGGTATTGCCGGCGGCATTCCCGAACTGGCCAGGGCCCTGACGTCGATCGGCCTGCCGTTTGAGCGCGTGCGCGAAGAAACCCGCACCGAGCTGCTGATCAGTGCGGTTCAGCGCCGCGCGGTAAGCAACCAAATCAGCGTCAGCGACCAAGAAGCCCGGGCGTTAATCGAACGCGAAGGGTTGAACCAAGGCCAGGTCCGGCTTTCAGAAATTTTTGTCGCCCTGCCGTCCGCCCCCACACCCGAGCAAATCGCAGCCGGCGAGCAGCGCATTGTCGCCCTCGCTCAAGCCCTCGGTGACGGCGCTGATTTTGCCCGCCTAGCCACGCGTTCCAGTGACGGCGCCCAAGCCATTGCCGGTGGCGATCTGGGGTGGCGTGAACTGTCCGGCCTGGCCGACGCTTTCCGTAGCGCACTAACCCAAGTCGACAACCGCGGCATCAGCCAACCGTTCCGCTCCCGTGCCGGCTTCCACATCCTTCAGCTTAACGGTAAGCGCGGCTCGGAAACCGTGCTTATTGGCGAGGCGCGTGCCCGCCACATCCTGTTGCGCCCCGATGCGATCAACGACGTTGCCGCCACCCAAGCCTTGGCGCTTGAATTACGCGGTCAGTTGATGGGCGGCGCCAGCTTTGCGGCCCTAGCAAAGGAGTACTCGAGCGACCCGGTCTCGGCGTCCAAGGGTGGCGACCTGGGCTGGGCTGACCCCAGCCAATATGTGCCGGCATTTGCCGCGGCAGTGTCGAACCTGCCTTTGAACCAAGTCAGCGAGCCCATCGAAACGCGCTTTGGCTGGCACCTGGTCGAAGTGCTCGACCGGCGCACGGTGGAAAGCGAGAACGTTGGACAACTGCAGCGTGCCAAGCAAATCATCATCGACCGGCAGGCCGACGAAATCATCGCTGCCTGGACTCGAGAAATCGTAGAAGCCAGCTACATCGAGCGACTGTGAACCATAAAGCGCGCAAACGCTTCGGCCAAAACTTCCTGACCGACCAGCGAGTACTGGACCAAATCCAAGCGGCAATCGGCATCCGCCCCGGCCAACACCTGGTCGAAGTCGGGCCCGGCCTCGGTGCCCTGACTCGGCGCCTCACCGCCGCCGACTGCCTGACGCTGATCGAGCTGGATCGTGATTTGGCCGCCGGGCTGCGCGGCGACTATGGGGAGCAGGTGGTCGAGGGCGACGCCCTGTTTGTTGACCTGGACGCCATCGCCGCCCGCAGTGAGCTGGACCTGCGCCTGGTCGGCAACCTGCCCTACAACGTTGGCACCGCGCTGGTGCTGCGGTTTTTAGCCTGGGGCGGCGCCCGCGACATGACGTTTATGTTGCAAAAAGAGGTCGTCCAGCGGCTGTGCGCCCAGGTCGGCGATCGGCACTACGGGCGCCTGGCGATCGTTACCGCCTGCTATGCCCGCGCGGAATACCTGTTTGATGTGCCGCCAACCGCGTTTGACCCGCCGCCTAAGGTAGACAGCGCCATTGTTCGCCTCACACCCATTGATGACCCGGGGTTCTCCGTAACCTCGATGGATAAGCTTGAGCAGGTGACCCAGGCGGCCTTTAGTCAGCGCAGGAAAACCCTGCGCAACAGCCTCAAGTTGCTGCTAGACCACGCGACGCTCGAAGGGCTGGGCATCGATCCGAGCCAGCGCGCAGAAACCCTATCGCCGCTTGAATTCGCGCGCATCAGCAACCACCTCTCTGCACATGATTGATTTGCGCTACAACATCGAAGTGATCGCGACGCCGAGCTATCAGGGTGAGCGCGACGGCCGTTACGCCTTTGCCTACGACATCCAGATTCACAATGCCGGCAGCCTGTGCGCGCAACTGCTAAACCGGCAATGGCTTATCACTGACGGCGACGGCAACACCGAGACCGTGCAGGGCCCGGGCGTTATTGGCGAGCAGCCGATGCTGGTGCCCGGTGACACCTTTCGCTACCAGTCCGGCGCGCTCATCAAAACCCGCGTCGGCAGCATGCGCGGCCAGTATGAAATGGAAGCCGAGGACGGCCACCGCTTCATGGCCCCCATCCGCGCCTTCACCCTCGCCGTGCCCGGCGCACTGAACTAAGTGTCACGGCGCTTCGCCGTTGGCGATTTGCAAGGCTGTTGGCACAGTTTCCAAGCGCTTCTGGCCGACCTTGACCTGAACGGCGATGACGAGCTTTGGTTGGCCGGGGACCTGTGCAATCGCGGGACCGGCTCGCTCGAGGTGCTGCGCTACTGCGCCGCCCGAGACGTGACCGCTGTACTGGGCAACCACGATCTGCATCTGCTGGCCTGTTACTTCGGTAGCGGCAAACCCAAAGGCAAAGACACCCTCGAGGGCGTGCTGAGCGCACCGGACGTCACGACCCTGATCGACTGGCTTTTGGCACGGCCGCTGGTGCACACCAGTGGCAACCTTTGGATGGCCCACGCCGGTCGCTGGCCCGGGTTCCGCATGTCCACCTGGCAGGCCTTAGCCGAGGAAACCCAGGCCGCTTGGCAGCGCGACCCCGCGGCGTTTTTTAAGCAGATGTACGGCAACTCGCCGGACCACCTGGCGGATGCCACCTGCGACATCGAGCGGTGGCGCTTTTGCGTCAACGCCTGCACCCGAATGCGGGTGGTCACGGCGGATCTGCGCCTGGACCTTGGGTTCAAAGGCGAACTGGACGCCTGCCCTGATGGGCTTTCGCCGTGGTATAGCCACCCCGTCGATGACGAGGGCATGCTGGGCGTGTTCGGGCACTGGGCCGCCCTAGGCGCCCGACAGCTGACGCCACACATTGCCGCACTGGACAGTGGCTGCGTGTGGGGCGGCGGCTTAACCGCGATTAACTTAGACACCCGAGAATGGTACTGGGTGCCCACGGATAAACGAGACATCAATGATTAAGTACTTGAACCCGGCCGAAGCCGATACGCTGTACAACGACGACGCGGCTCGATGGGTCGACATTCGTGACCCCGCGAGCTTCGCAGCCGGCCACATTGATCGCGCCGTGGCGCTGGATAACCAAACCGTGAGTCAGTTCATCAGTGACACCGACAAGTCGGCTCCGGTCGTCGTATGTTGCTATCACGGCAACTCGAGCCGGCAGGCGGCGGCCTACCTGGTGGATCAGGGGTTTGAAACCGTCTACAGCCTAGACGGTGGTTTCGAACAGTGGAAAATCCTGC
>CAKZQE010000058.1 GCA_937139465.1 uncultured Gammaproteobacteria bacterium | reverse complement strand
TCAGATCACCAGAATACACGCGAGTTTATGCGCTGTGGATGGGCGGGTGTTGCACTGCCAGCGGATTGTTTGGTGGCGGCCGGCTAGGTTAAACCGACAAACGATTGCATACCGGAAAACCAAAAAGCCCGAGGCGTGACCCCGGGCTTTTTGTGTGTTTGGCAGTCAACAGACTAAGCGGATTGTTTACGTGCCCGGTGGCGTGCGCCGGCGAAGCCCAAGAGGGCGGTGCCAAACAGCCATGCGGCCGCCGGCAAGGGGACCGGTGAAATATCATCGACGTCGGTAATTACGCCGCCCGGCGTCGCGTTAAATTTAAGCTTAACTTTGGTGAAGTAGTAGCACGACAGGGCGTCAACGCTGCTCGACAAATCAACCAATACCGTAGCAAGGGAGTCGCTAAGCACGGTGTTCAGGAAACTGTCGTCCAGGTCGAATTCCATTTCGTAATACCGTGTGTTCTTGCTTACGTACGTGGATTGAAACGCGCTCGGTGAGGGGCCTGACGCGGTCGTGTGATCATAGTTGCTGCCCTTGCCAATGTTTTCCCCGATGACCGTGCCGTCGAGTCCGACGGTTTCAACGTATTCGTATTTCCAGTTGAGGTCGGATTTGACGTTGACGAACAGCTTGCCACCGGACAATACGTTGCCGTTGGCAACCAGTGCGTCAGGGTCGGTTAGGGTAAAGGTAAAGGCTTCGCCGTCCTGGGCCTGATACTGCTTTTCCCACCCCAGCGTGACCATGCCAGCTGAAACCGATTGCGAAATGAGCAGGGCTGCCCCGGCCGCTGCGTACGCTAATGTGTTCTTCATGTCAGTGTCCTTGTGTCGGTCTGCGCAGTGGTCTGCGTCGTCGATAGGGTCACAGCGAAATCCATGCCAAGGGCCGCTACCGTTGGTCTGGTGCGGCTTTCAAAGGCAGGGCGCCGGTAATCGGCGTCGTGGGGTGTAAACCACGCCGACAATGTCCGGTATCGCGTAAAGGCAACCGACATGGAACCTTGGTGTGGGGCCTGTAGGAAATGTGTAGCACTGGGCCGCGCGGACGGAGCCGTATGGCGATGGCTGGCTAGGTTTTCAGTGGCCCTGAATAGCAGTATCAGCGCAAGCAATATGCCCAGGGCTAGTATCAAACGATGGTTATGCATGCTGGCGCTGTTGCACGAACTGCGCCAAGTTCGCGGCCCAGGACGCTGGCTGTGCAATGGCCCTTGGTCTCGGTCTGGTACCTCCCTAGATAGGAAGTACATAGTGTGCGGCAAGGGTGGTCCCGTATGTTTGTGAACTAACGCATGGTTCGGCACTTGGGCCGGCGCTCACACAAAGGTGACTAGAGATGAAAATGCATAGCCTAAAACTGCTCGGAATGGCGGCGCTAACCACGGCAATGGTGGGTTGCACCAGCAACTATCAAAGCGACTCGCTGATGGCCGAGCCCATGAAGACGACCGCCAAAGCCATTGAATCCTTTAAGGTCGGCGCCGGTGACGTCATTGAAGTGCGCGTCTGGCGTGCGCCGGAGCTGTCGGTGTCTGGGCCGATTCGCAGTGACGGTATGTTTGCATTGCCCCTGGTAGGGTCGCTTGAGGTCGCGGGGCTGACCCCTGAGGAAATCAAAACGCAGGTCGAGGAAAAGTTGACCGAATACGTCGCCAGCCCTGAGGTCACGGTCATTGTAGCGAGCACCGCGAGTGATGAGTTCACCAACCGTGTGCGTGTCACCGGTGCGGTTGAATCGCCCCAGTCTTTGGTCTGGCGTGAGGACATGACGGTGATGGATTTGGTGTTGTTAGCAGGCGGCACAAATGACTTTGCTGCACCTCAGAAAACGCTGCTGTATCGCAAAACAGCGGATGGCGTCGTGGCCTACCCAGTGATGCTGAACGACATTTTTTACGGTGGCAAATTGGACACCAACTATTCACTGCTTCCGTCTGATATTGTGACCGTCCCGGAAAGTCAGTTTTAAGACGATGTGATGATGCAAATACGTAAATTGTCGGCG
The DNA here is from genome assembly GCA_937139465.1 of uncultured Gammaproteobacteria bacterium. GTDB lineage: Bacteria > Pseudomonadota > Gammaproteobacteria > Pseudomonadales > Litorivicinaceae > Litorivicinus. Next base: position 39 of record CAKZQE010000058.1, on the reverse strand, counting down.
GTTGTGGCGCTCGCAACCGCACCGACAGCCGCCTTGGCC
>CAKZQE010000057.1 GCA_937139465.1 uncultured Gammaproteobacteria bacterium | reverse complement strand
TCGTTCAGGTCAATGATCGGCTGATAAACCAAGTACAGCGAATTGCTGGCAATGGCGTCGCGCAGGTCGTCCGCCATGGACGACGCCAACGCTTGGCTCTCGCGCAGGGCCTCATCGAATTGACTCCAGCTGATCTCGTCAATCTGCTTCGCATTGCCCATGGCGCTTTCGGCTTTGCGCATCAGACCGATCGCTGTGTCGCCGTGATCGGGGAAGATCGCAATACCCAGGCTGGCACCAATAGAAATGTTTAGGTCACCAATGACGATCGGCAAACGCAGTGCGTCGCAGAGCTTGTCCATGATGTGCTCCACACCCTGGTCATCATTAACCTGGGTCAGGAAAACACCAAATTGATCGGCGGACAGGCGTGCGACGAAGTCGCGGGTTCGGATCACCTGTGACAGTCGCTCAGCAATCAGCTTGATCACCGTGTTGCCGGTCTCATGGCCGTAGCGATCGTTGATGTTGCGGAACCGATCCAGGTCGACAAATACCAGGCCGTGACGCTGGTCACGTTCCCAGTGAGCCATGCGCGCATCGACCTGTGTGACGAACCCCTCGCGGTTGAAAAGCCCGGTCAATGAGTCGCTCAAGGCAAGGCGGTTAAGTGCCTTTTGGGCTTGGCGCTGCTCTTGCAGTCGAATCGCCAGCCAACTCACCCCCAGTACCAACGCGATCAGCAGGCCAATCAGCAACACCACGCCCGACGCGGCGCGATCTTGGAAGGTGACGCCACGGTGGTTTACCCACAGCGTCTGCGCATCACCCCGGCTGAGCTGAACGCCGAGGGCATCCAGCCCGGCATAGTCGGCCCAGACCGACTGTGTGTCGATCTGCATCAGCTGCTCGCGGGTTTGGCCCAGGCTCTTCGCGGCCAAGGTCCCGGCCTGACTGCCGTCCAAAGTGCCCCCCAGGTGAGCGCTGTGGCCGATGGACCCGCGCCAGGGGGACACGACGATGTAGCCCTGCTCGCGGTGTTGGTTCCGAGGTTGCCGGCTTAAATCCAATAACGCCGTGGTGTCCGGGGCCGCCTCATCAAATTCGGCCAGCTGGTAGCCCGATCGAGCGATGGATCGCAAGGCCAGCGCACGCAGTGCAGCGCCCTCGGACGCCGGCGTCAACGCAATAGCCTCGATGTCCGGTGCCAACCGGCGCAACAGTGTCAGCTCGCGGCCAAAGTTCGGCCGCTGAATAATCTGTGTACCGCGGTGGTCTCGATCGGTCGTGCCGCTGACACGAACCAAGATGCTCGGGGCTTCAATCTGCGGCATGGATTGCGCCAGCGCATACGCGGGCTCACCAAGCAACAGCAGCTGATCTGGTGTAGCGGGGGCCAATGCCTGAATTTCAGAGCGCGCCGCGTCCGCACCACCCGGGGCAATGTGGAAGGTGTGGGTGATCGAATCAGACTGCCGCCCAAACGCCTCAAGCAGCTGCAACGTCCAAGGATCGGTGGCACCTGCGGATGCAATCACCCAGGTGCCGCCCTGTGGTGTGGCACTTGCAAATGGGGCGCTGAGTAGCACTGCTAAAGCAAAGAAAATTGGTTTCATCGTCCTTCAGTGTATGAACAATATCTAGCGATAGCGAGCCAAAGTGTCGACGACCGTTTCCGCATAAAGCGTGCCGAACAAATTCAGGTGGTTGAGCTGGTGGTAGAGGTTCATTAGCCCCGCCCGGTCACGCCAGCTACGGTCGCATCCACTGGCCTCCTCGTAGGCGTCGTAGAAGCGTCCGGCGAACCCGCCAAACTGGCAGGTCATGGCCAGGTCGGCTTCGGCCCAGCCCCAATGAGCAGCAGGGTCAATCAGCGCAGGTTCGCCCTGCTCGTCGGCGATAACGTTGCCGCTCCATAAATCCCCATGCACGAGGACGGCCGGCGCATCCGGCACCAAGTCCGGCAGACGGTGGCACAGGGCTTCGATTTGGTGCATCACATCGGAACTCAGTAACCCGCGCTCAAGGGCACGCTGGCCCTGGGGCAAAAGCCGGCACTGGGCAAAAAATTCATGACCGTCGCCGGTCGGCTTATTGATTTGCGCG
>CAKZQE010000056.1 GCA_937139465.1 uncultured Gammaproteobacteria bacterium | reverse complement strand
CGCATTGGTGACACTGACGTGGGGCTGATCGTTGACCAGTTCCAAGGCGGCATCGACATCATTCAGAAGCCTTTGGACGGCGTTCTGAGCAACTACCCCTACTACGCCGGCACCGCATTACTGGGCGACGGCCGAGTGCTGCTGGTGCTCAACACCAAGGAGCTGCTGGCATGCCAATAACCTTTAAGAAAACCGTGGCGGTTCTGACCGACCCGGTGGTTATCGAAGACGCTGAAATCCTACTGGATTGGCTGATCGAGCACCCCAAGGGGCGGGTCAATTTAAAAGCCGTGCGCTACGCACACACGGCCGTATGGCAGGTTTTGATGGCCATTCAACCGACGATTTCAGCCTGGCCAGACGATGCACCGCCGTGGATGCGCCAGACCCTTACCCACACCCTAACGGAATGACCCATGAAAAAAATACTTTTGGTTGACGACTCCACCACCATGCTGATGAGCATGGAAGGCGTTCTAAAACGCAGCGGCTTTGAGGTTGAAACCGCCACTGGGGGCGAGCTGGCCCTGGGCAAAATTAATGCCTCGACACCGGACCTGATGATCACGGATTTGAACATGCCGGGCATGAATGGGATCGAACTCATTCGAGCGGCGAAGTCGCTGCCGAGCATGCGCTTTAAGCCGATCCTAATGCTGACCACCGAAAGCCAGCAGGCCAAACGTGATGAGGCCAAGCAAGCCGGTGCCTGCGGCTGGCTGGTCAAACCGCTGGAGCCTGCGCAACTGACGGATGTCGTTAAGCAGGTACTACCCGGGGCCTGATGTCCCACCGATTGAACTAGGCTGATTGCATGAATCCACTATCCCAAACGTTGCCGGCGCGACTAAAGCGCTGGTTTGGTGCCGCCGACACTGCGATCGCCCCCGACCATGATGAGCTCGAGATGACGCAAGCGTCCCCGCACAAACAGACCGCACAGGTGATCGAAAAATTCATCGAAACCAACACCCGTGTGGTTGAGGTTCACGATATTTTGCAGGGCCAATTGGACGGCATCGCCGGGCTCACACAGGATGCATCCGAAGGCTTGGTCACAAGCCTGCAGGCCATTGAAGGCGCGGTGGACACCGCGCTGGGGGACATTCAACAGTCCATGTCCGCTTCCGAGCACCTGTCAACATCCGGTGCCGAACGCATCGCCGCCGTGCATGATAAAGTCGCTGAAATGACCGCGTACATGAAGCAGCGCGAGCTCGAGCATCAGATGCACCGCGACCGGGTCAGTGAGGTCTTGCGGGAAATCAACCGGCTCACTCAGCTCACGGGGTTGGTTAAAAACATCGCCACACAGACCAACCTGCTGGCCATCAATGCGGCGATCGAGGCCGCACGCAGTGGCGAGCACGGTCGCGGATTTGCTGTAGTCGCCGAGGAAGTGCGCAAACTGTCCGCCCAGTCCCAAGACGCAGCCGAGCAAATAGACGCGGGCATTGGTACGGCTGTGGACATGGTTCAGGGGCAAATGAACCATATTCTGGACGAGGAAAAAGTCGCCACGGAAAACCGTCGGCTGCGCAGCTTCACCAGTGAGCTATCGACGATGGCCGGCCAGTACGACGCCATTGAAAAGCTCAACGAGCAAGTGCTGACGAGTATGTCCGGCGGCGTTCGGGCCGTTCAGGACCGCGTGATAGACACCTTCGCCAAGGTTCAGTTTCAGGACATTACCCGACAGCGCTTGGAACAAATTGGCAGCGCCCATTCGACCTTGGACGAGCATTTGGCGTGGTTAAATGCGAATGCAGGATGCGCGGAGGTGGTGCTTCAGAGCCAGCCTCCCAGCACCGATATGATTTATCAGGACTATGTCATGGACAGCCAGCGCAGCATCCACGAAGGTCGTGCTAACACGCCGGTGGGCGAAGCCAGCGCAGGTGCCGCGCCCAAGATCGATTTGTTTTAGTCATCGACCGCAAGAGGCCTATCTGGGTTCAGCGTGTCGCTTGGAAAGCGGTAGTAGACACGCACGCCATAGGTTTCAGTAGCCGCCTGAGCGCAGGCGACAGCCTCGGACAAGCGTTGACACTGTCTCAGCGTCGTACTGACCCACATACCGTTTAGGTGGCAATCCCCAGTGACGATCCAGGCGTCGTTGTAATGCACTCGTATTTGATTCATGCCCCCAGTGAACGCCGATCCATGGCAGCCTGATATAAGTAGTTGTCACTGCTGAAGGATATTTACGTACTGAAGTACCAAAATATCTCAGTCTGTGGTCGACTTCACACCTTCTATGCCCGCGCTACCCTGAAGCACGGGCTCGTCCGCCATCGCATCGGATTCAGCCTCGGTAAACAAACGGGATCGGGTTAGAAAACGCTGTCCCGTGGGACCTTCGACGGAAAACATGCCACCACGACCGGGCACCACATCAATGATGAGGTGGGTGTGCGCCCAGTACTCCCACTGGCTCTCGCTGATATAGAACGGCTGGCCGACGACGTCGCCCAGGTACACATCGCGAGACCCCACTTTGAAGTCGCCCCGGGGATAGCACATCGGGGCGGACCCATCGCAGCACCCGCCACTTTGGTGAAACAGCAGTGGCCCGTGAATCGGCAGTAGCGACTCGACCAACGCTTTGGTGGCGTCAGTAAATGACACCCGAGGAACTTTATACATGCTGCACTCCTAAGCAAAACGCCGGCACAGGGCCGGCGCATGGGTTGATCGCTGACTCAGAAGAAGCCCAGCGGGTTCTCGTCATAGGAGACCAATAGGTTTTTGGTCTGCTGGTAGTGCTCCAGCATCATTTTGTGGTTTTCGCGACCGATCCCTGATTGCTTGTACCCACCAAAGGCGGCGTGGGCGGGGTACTGGTGATAGCAGTTCGTCCAGACCCGACCGGCCTGAATCGCGCGGCCAAACTTGTAGGCTGCATTGGCATCTGCAGTCCACACGCCTGCGCCCAATCCGTACAGCGTATCGTTGGCAATCTCGATCGCTTCCTCGTCAGTTTTAAAGGTCGTTACCGACACCACCGGACCAAAGATTTCCTCTTGGAAAATACGCATTTTGTTGTGGCCTTTAAACGCGGTCGGCTGCACGTAGTAACCATCCTCGTGCCCATCGGCGACGCTGCCACCAAAGATCACTTCGGCGCCCTCTTCTTTACCGATCGCCAGGTAGGACTGGATTTTCTCGAACTGCTCAGCGCTGGCCTGGGCGCCCACCATGGTGCGCTCATCAAAGGGGTTGCCTTGGATAATTTGCTTGGCACGCTCGGACACCAGCGCCATGAACTCGTCGTAAATGTCTTCATGAATGATGGCGCGCGAGGGGCAGGTGCACACCTCGCCCTGGTTGAAGTACGCCAGCAAAAAGCCCTCGACACACTTTGAAATGAATTCGGGGGATTGCTGCATGATGTCTTTGCGGAAAATATTCGGGCTCTTGCCGCCCAACTCCAGGGTCACGGGAATCAGGTTCTCGGACGCGTACTGCATAATCAGGCGGCCGGTGGTGGTTTCACCGGTAAAGCCAACTTTGGCCACGCGATTGGACGACGCCAGCGGTTTACCGGCTTCCAATCCGAATCCATTGACCACGTTGACGACACCCGGCGGCAACAGGTCGCCGATCAATTCCATCAGCACCATGATGCTGAAGGGGGTTTGCTCCGCCGGCTTTAGGACCACGGCGTTGCCCGCGGCTAAGGCCGGTGCCAACTTCCATGCCGCCATCAATATCGGAAAGTTCCATGGAATGATCTGGGCCACAACGCCCAGCGGCTCGTGGTGGTGGTAGGCCAGCGTGTTGGTGTCCATTTCGCCAATGGTGCCCTCTTGGGCGCGGATAACACCGGCGAAGTACCGAAAGTGATCCGCAGTCAACGGAATGTCAGCGTTGACCGTTTCCCGTATCGGTTTGCCGTTGTCCAGCGTTTCAGCCAGCGCCAACAACAGCGTGTTTTCCTCGATCCGATCCGCGATCTTGTTCAAAACCCGCGAGCGTTCTGTGGTGCTCGTGGCCCCCCAGCCCGGCGCCGCCGCATGGGCCGCGTCCAACGCATGATTGATATCGTCCGCGTTTGAACGGGCCACTTCACAGACTTTTTTGCCCGTCGTGGGCGACAGATTGTCAAAGTACAAGCCACTCTTGGGGGCCACAAACTCGCCGTTGATAAAGTTTTCGTAGCGTGCCTTGGGTTGAAGGGGTGAACCCTCGGTTCCGGGATACGCGTGGATGGGCGTTGCGTTAGACATCGATGCATTCCTTTTGTTGTTATCGATTTCGGGACTTCGGTCCCTACGCGCTTTACACAGCCAAATGCATGCCAGATCGCAACTCATTGCTTTTATTGATATTGCTCCATGGCTCATTGCCCATTAGGACAATCACGGGGCGGACACTGTCTCAACGATGAGACAACACATCACCAACGTGCGACCTAAGCCGTACAGATATGCGGCGGCGCATCACCGTACTTTGACCCCAAGACAATAAAAAGCGGGCGATGCCATGACCCACCTTATGGACCTGACCGGCGACTCAGTGGTGCCGAAATCTTGGAGCCGCTGCGCCAATCAATACGGGATCAGCCCGCAAGACACGCGCCCCATCGATGCACGGCGAGACGACGAACGTCACCATTTACTGCGTGACGAGCTGCTCCCTGTGTCGCGTCCGGAACTTGAACGCCTGGAAACCGTGGTGGGCAAGTCTGGGCACAGCATCATCCTGACCGACCCCCGTGGCACCATCCTGAGCGCCGCCAGCGCCCGCCCTGACCAATCGGACTTTAAATCGGCCCCGCTATCCGTCGGGCAATGCTGGAACGATGCCCTGCGCGGCACCAACGCTATCGGCACCTGCATTGCCGAGCGTGCGCCGGTGCTGATTCATGGCAACGACCACTACGTGCGTGCCCACCACAACCTCTCGTGCGCAGCCGCGCCCATCTTTGATGAGCAGCACGAGCTGCTGGCCGTGTTGGACACATCAACCGTCAATCCCGATCGCGATCCGACCCGAGCCCTACACACCCTGGCGATGGTGACGGAGTCAGCCCGTCGCATCGAAAAAGACTGGTTTCGCCATCGCCATCAGCAGGACTGGACACTGGAAATTCAAACCGCTAGCGCCGGAGTCGCGCTGTATGCCTTAAACGAGGCCCTGCAGGTCATTGGATTGGATGCCACGGCCCACCAAGGACTCGGGCTTCACCAGACCTGGCTCGGCTTTGCCTTGGCCGAACACCTGGACCGCCCGAGCTTCGAAGGCCTATTGGACACCC
>CAKZQE010000055.1 GCA_937139465.1 uncultured Gammaproteobacteria bacterium | reverse complement strand
CTTCTCGCCCTGTCGGGTCGTCATTTTTCAGTCAGACCTATTTTCGCAGATATCATTTTGAATTAACGCGGTGAAAGCCCTCAGGAATGCCGGCCAACATGACACATGTTGGCGCTCGAAGGCTCGGTCCGGTGGACCGCTACTGCTTAACGTCGGACGAAAACCGCCGTCGATAGTCGGCTGGCGACACGTTGACGATGCGCCGAAACGAGCGCCGCATCGCATCAGTGCTACGAAACCCACAACGGCTAGCAATGGCATCGAGTGAAAGATCGGACGCTTCGAGGTGCCGACGCACCGCATCAACCCGTAGCTTTTCGACAAAGGCACCGGGTGTCTGGCCAACTTGGTTGTGAAACACCCGCGAGAAATTGCGCGGACTCATATGAGCCTGTGCGGCCATCGCATCCACCGACAGGTCTGCGGCCAAGTTGTCTGTAGCCCAAGCGATCAGCTGACTAATGGGGCTGCTGCCAGCGAACTGCGCGCTAAGCGTATTGCTAAATTGGGCCTGCCCTCCTGGGCGCCGCATAAACACTACCAATTCGCGGGCGCACTGCAACGCGACAGCGCGGCCTAAATCCTCCTCCACCAAGGCTAGCGCCAAGTCGATTCCAGCGGTAACGCCCGCTGAGGTGTAGACATCCCCGTCTTTCACAAAAATCGAATCGCTATCAACACGGACCTTTGGAAAAGCACGTGCCAACGCCTCCGCCGCCTTCCAATGCGTGGCAACGGTTTTGCCATCCAGCAGTCCCGCGTGGGCCAACAAAAAAGCGCCACCGCAAATGGAAACGGTCCGCCTAGCCTGGGCGGACAGGCGTCGAATCAAATCAAACGGCTGATCGTCTGGAGTCCGGGGCTGTGACACCTCAGCCGCCGGGACCACCAGGGTGTCGATCGGCTCACCAGAATCCTGCCCCAGCCGGTGGCTGTTAATCGCGATACCGCTGCGTGATGAAATCGTCTGAGCACCTACACCACTGAACAGCTCAAGGCTGTAGGGCCGCTGCGGGGTCTCAACCAATGTGTTCGCCATTGCGAACACCTCCCAAGGCCCCACCAGGTCAAGCAACATAACCTCGGGAAATGCCAAAAAAACAATCCGGCGTGACGCGCCATTGACGGGTGCCGTGGACCTCAATTGGATCATGCGCTGCTTACCCCATGAAATGGCATATATTGTCGGGCTTTTGTCATTTATGCCATGTCACCAGGCACATATCCTAAAGTCACAAAACCAACTAGAGGCGCGTGCGTGGACGCACTAAACAGACAACTGATGTCGGCAAGGCATAATCCCGCCGGGACGCGGGTAGCCCCGTGACGGGCCTTCGACGTTCCGCCTTACTAGAGGCATTTACCCTCATTGCATTGTTCGCCGTGGCGATGCCGCTGAAATACTGGGCCGATACGCCGCAAGCTGTCGCGTTGATGGGGCCAGCGCACGGAATGGCCTTTTTGACATTCCTATGGTTCGTAGCGCGCTCCTGGGGCGAGGGGTTAATCAACGGGCTTGGCGTGCTTCGCCTGTTCATTGGCGCGTTCATTCCCTTCGGCGGGTTGGTCAATGAGCGGTGGCTACGCAATCAAGCGGAGAAACACTGATGCTCTACGCGCTAACCAAAGCCGCACACCTTATTTCCTTGTTTGTCTGGGTTGGGGGGATGACCGCTGTCGCTATTGCCCTTCGACACCCAGCCATCCTTCACATGGCACCGTTGAAGCGGTACGACCGCGCCGTCACCACACCGGCGATGCTGCTTGCGCTGCTGTTCGGTATTTTACTGGGCGTTCAAGGCGGCTGGTTTACGTCTGGCTGGCTCGGCGCGAAAATCGTTGTCGTGCTCGTGCTGGCAGGGCTTCACGGCGTTCTTGTGGGCAAGCTTCGTCACGCGGTGAACGCAAAAGCAAAACCCGCCGCCGCGGACTCTTCGCCCATTCTCGCGATCGGTGGGGTGTGTTTGAGCGTGATCGTGTTGCTGGCATCGCTGAAGCCTTTCTAGCTCACCAAACGGCCAGCCAATGCCGCGCTATCACCCGTGCCAGGGCGGTAAAGCGGCGGGTTACGCATTGCCGTGCAGCAACGGCTCGCTCTGCGCATCCACTTCGGGCACATCGGCCGGATGACTGGTTGATGCAGCGTTTCCGGCGTGAACCGGCAGCGGCGCGGCCTTGGCGTACAACCATCCTTGCAGGTAATCGCAGCCCTCAGCTTTTAGGAAGTCAGCCTGAACCGGCAACTCAACGCCCTCTGCGACCACTTCGAGCTCCAGATTGTGAGCCAGTGCGATCAGCCCCGACGTCAAGCTGACTGAGCCTGGATTGTCGGGAATGCCACGAACAAAGCTGACGTCGATCTTGATGCCGTCCAGCTCAAAGTTTGCGAGGTGCGAGAGCGATGAATAACCGGTGCCAAAGTCGTCCAAGAACACTTTGACGCCCGCGCTGCGAATGCGCCGGACAATACCCAGTGCCACAGTTTCGTCCTGCAAAATCGCCGTTTCCGTGATCTCAACATGCAGCCGTGACGGCTCGATGCCGGACTCAAGGACAATCTCCAACAGGTCGTCCGTAAAGGTGCCCGCCAGAAAGTGATGCCCGCTCATGTTTAATGACAGAAAGGGTGCGAAGCCATCTTCATCCACGTAGGCCGCCATCTCATGGATCGCTGTTTTTGCGATCCAGTGATCAATGGCCTCGATCATGCCGTAGGCCTCGGCGACGGGAATAAATTCGCCAGGGGAAATCGGGCCCAGCTCAGCGCTGGTCCAGCGAACCAGGGCTTCATAACCCGCGCGACGCTCACCACCGTCCATAATGGGCTGGTATTCGACGCGCAGCTCGTTGTTATCGATGGCCGTACGCAGGTGCCGTTCAACCAGAGCCATGCGGCGGGCGTCAGTTTCCAGAGCCTGGTCAAACACCGCATGTTGACGTTTGCCGTGGCTTTTGGCCTCGTACATCGCCATGTCGGCATGGCGCAATAGCGTATCGGCGCGAGTGCCCTGATGCGGTGCGACCGCGACACCCACGCTGGCACCCACAAAGATGTCTCGATTCTCGATTTCGATTACGTCGCAGACCGAACGAATCAGGCGATCGGCAATGGATTGAAGCGCTTCCTTCGGCGGTGGCGGCGTGATCAAGACCACGAACTCGTCACCACCCAAGCGCGCCACCATGTCCATCGGACGGCCACCGCGGGTGTTTTGGCGCAGGATGCCGCGCAAACGGCGAGCCACTTCCACCAGAGTTAAGTCTCCAACCTCGTGGCCAAAAACATCATTCACGCGCTTAAAGTCATCCAAATCAACGAACAGCAACGCCGCCTCGGCCTCTTTGGACAGCAGCTCATCCAGGCGCTCCATCACCGCCGCACGATTGGGAAGCCCAGTCACTGTGTCCGTGAACGCCAGCTCCCGGATCTTGTCATTGGCCGTTTCCAGCGCCCCGGCCATGATGTTGAATCGGTCTGACAGGCGGCGGGCCTCCGATGGGCCTTCATTGGTGCGCAAGCGCACCCGGCGGCCGCGGCCTAGGCTGTCAAAAGCGGTTTCCAAGCGCCGATAGGGGCGGCTGATTTCGCGGGACAGTTGCAGAACAGCCAACATGGTGACGAGTAGCGCCAGCCCGCCGCCGCGCGTAAAGCCATTCATAAGTGATGACGACAGGTCGTTCCAAACCTGCAACACCTGTTCCTCTACCGTGTCTGCAGTAAACGAATGTTCGCGGACAACACGGTTGATGTAGAACGCCCCGATACTGCGTTCCGCACCCCAAATCGGGGCCCAAGCGCTGATGTCACGGCCATCATCGCCAACGCGATGCAGCGGAACTTGAGTGCGACGAAACGCCGCACTGACGTCGAAATCCAGGGAGTAATCTTTATTCGCCGGGCGAACTTCGGCCAACACCTGACCTTCGGTGCCGTAAACGCTGACCTGGCGAATCCATGGATCCATGGCGATCGATGCCACGACCCGCTCGACCGCAGGCAAACCACCGTTTTCCATGGCATCGGCGATGACCTGGGCCGTCACCGTCGCCGTATCCAATGTCGAGCGCGCGGATTCATTGCCCAGGGTCATGGCACGACCCTCGTCCAGGTACTTCTGCAACGTCGGCAACTGCGAGGTCAAGGAGTAGTCAACAAAGGTGCCCAGCAGACCAAACACAACAATCAGCAGGCCAAATAACAGCGCGCAAACGCGGACGGTCAGGCGGTTATACCAGCTCATGCTCACCTACAAATTCACGTTTGATGCGCGCCAACAAGAGCGACGCCAGCAGTAAACACCCCACGACCACGGACGCCAGCGACAAAATGATCAAGCTTGAACAGGTCTGCGAGAACCGCTCGGTGTCGCGCTGAATATCCCGCCGAACACGGCCTTGGTGCTCAAGGGCCAAGCGTGTCACCTCATTGAACAGGACCGCTAATTCCGCTTGGGAGCGCCACGCATCCTCAAGATCCAGGGCATCAATCGCAAGGTCCTCATCCAACTGCGCCAGCACGCGCTCAATTTGCGCCAGCGTGGAATTCATCAGGTTCTTTTGAGACATCTGGACCGCCGAAAAGGACAGCTCGGCCAGGCGATGACGCGAAAACATGATGTCGAGCGCTTCACCAAGCGCCACGTAATTGGACTGGCTTGGAAAAATTCGCATACCCGCAATGGCGGTGCCAAGCCGGCTGACCTCGACCTCACTTTTCATCGAGCTCATGTACAGCTCGGTCGAACGCCCGGTCACTACGGGCGAGTACTGGTCCAGCAAGCGCTGCTGCATCATCCAGTGCTAAAAGCCGGCGACGACAATCCCGGCCATCACCAGGAGCGCCCCGGTTATGTCCCTTACGGGGAGCTGTTTCATTAC
>CAKZQE010000054.1 GCA_937139465.1 uncultured Gammaproteobacteria bacterium | reverse complement strand
AGTCACAACTCGGGGGCGATCGAGCAGGGCGCGGACATCATCATGTTTATCTACCGCGATGAGGTCTACAACGAGGACACCGAAGATAAGGGTGTGGCCGAGATCATCATCGGCAAGCAACGTCAGGGCTCGATCGGCACGGTTCGACTGGCCTTTATTGGTAAGTACACCCGATTCGATGACCTTGCCCAGGGCAACTACGAGGACTATCACGCCTAATGCGACCGCTGATCGCTTACCAATCACGGGACGCGTTGCGTGCCAATTTTGCGCGGTTCCCCAAGGGCAGTTGGGCGGTTGTTAAGGCCGATGGCTATGGCATGGGCGCCGTCGATGTGGCGCGATCCCTGGCTGGTGCGCCGGGCTTTGCCGTTGCATCGATCGGTGAGGCGCTGGCGCTGCGTGAAGCGGGCATTACCGAGGCGATACTTGCGCTCGAGGGCGCCTTTGACTTAGAGGACTGCCGCGAGGCGGCGTCCTACGGCATTGATTTGGTGGTGCATGAGCCGCGCCAATTGCAGTGGATGGCGTCGCTGGACCGTCGTCAGTGGAGCGGCGTTTGGTTGAAGCTCGATACCGGTATGCATCGCCTGGGGTTGACGGAGCAGGCCGCGCGCGCCTGTGCTGACACCGTCGTTGGGCTGTCCGTTGGCCGGCGGGTATGGATGACGCATTACGCCAGTGCGGACGACACTGGGCTGGCACTGCCGTCGATGCCGTCGCCGCCCGAAGGCTGGCAGCTTAGCCTCGGGAACTCCGCCGCGGCGCTGTTGCACCCGTTGCCGGATAATGTGTGCCGTGCCGGAATTGCCCTTTACGGGGCATCGCCGACGGGGGACGCCATGGGGCTTAAAGTGGTTCAGCGTTTGGTGTCGCGTGTTGTGGCCCTGCGTCGCGTTGCCGCCGGCGAGGCGGTCGGGTACAGCGGCCGCTGGATCGCGCCGCGGGACAGCCTGATCGCCACCATCCCGGGTGGTTACGCCGATGGCTATTTGCGAAGTATGCCCGACGGCACCCCGGTGGATGTGGGCGGGGTGGTGTGCCCGCTGGCGGGGCGTGTGTCCATGGATCGAATCACGGTGGATGTCACGGATCACCCCGGCGCGGCGCTCGACATGCCGGTGGAGCTATGGGGTGCCCAAGTCCCGATCGAGACGGTGGCCGCTCGCTCCGGTACCATTCCCTACGAGCTACTATGTAATGTCGCCCCACGTGTGGCGCGAATCTGGAGTTAACGTGAGCAATTCCCTCGCAGATCAGCTGCAAAACCTTGGTTTGGTGGACAAATCCAAAGCGAAAAAGGCCGCCCACGATAAGCGGGTCACAAAAAAGAAAAAAGCCAAAGCCAAGGCCCCAGAAGGTCCCAGCACACAGGAACTGACGGCCCAGGCAATGGCCGAAGCCCAGGCCGCCAAAGCGGCCAAAGACCGGGCGATTGAGGCCGAGCGCCAAGCTAAGCGCCAGCAAGCAGAGCGACTGGCGCAGGCCCGTGACATCGTCAAGTCCAATGGCACCCAAGTCAAAGGCGACGACCGCAAATACCGCTTCACCTTGGATAAGAAAATCAAAGAGTTCTGGGTGTCCAATGCGGACTTCGAGCGCCTGGCCAAGGGTCAGGTCGGTGTGGTTCAAATGGACAAGCGATGGATGCTGATTGATCCCGAGGCTCTCGAGCGCGTGCGCGAGCGTGCGCCGGAACTCGCGTCCTTTTTGGCCACACCAGACGTGGCCGACCCCGACGACCCCTACGCGGACTATCAAATCCCTGACGACCTCGACTGGTGAGGTTGCGCCTTTTTGGTGCAGGACGGGTTGTATTTCAATCTCGCATGCCACAAAGTGGAGCGGTACTGCGAGATTGCTCACGATACGGGCGGTTCAGGCCAGCGTCTTTTGGCTACAAGCCCCGCCCAGTGCTAACTGGCACACAATGTGCAGTGCGATAAAAGAACAAAAAATTGCATTACCCGGAGGTAAGATAAATGTTCAAGAAAGCCCTAGTTGTAGCCAGCACAGCTGCCGTTACTGCGTTTAGCGGTGCCGCATCTGCAGATGGAACTCTCGATCAAGTAAAACAGCGCGGCCAGTTGAGCTGCGGCGTGTCGACCGGCTTGGCTGGTTTCTCTCAGCGTGACGAAAACGGTGTATGGAGTGGTCTTGACGTTGACGTCTGCCGCGCTGTCGCTGCTGCTGTGTTGGGCGACTCTGAAGCCGTCCAGTACAAGCCCCTGACTGCCAAAGAGCGCTTCACTGCGTTGGCGTCTGGCGAGATCGACATCCTGTCTCGTAACACCACCTGGACACACACTCGCGACACGTCGCTGGGCATTAACTTCGCTGGCACCAACTTCTACGATGGTGCGTCGTTCATGGTCATGAAAGACCTGGGCGTCACTAGCGCGACTGAACTGGACGGCGCTAACGCGTGCATCCAGGCAGGTACGTCTACGGAATTGGCAATCGCTGACTACTTCCGTGAAATGAACATGTCATACAGCCCCGTCACCTTCGACACGTCTGACCAGACGCGTGCCGGTTTCGAATCAGGCCGTTGCGACTTCCTGACTTCTGACGGTTCACAGCTGGCTGCATTGCGCATCGGCTTGGCAGACCCGTCTAACGCGGTCATCTTGCCTGAAGTGATCTCGAAAGAGCCCCTGGGCCCGGTCGTACGTCAGGGCGACGATCAGTGGTTCAACATCGTTAAGTGGTCGTTGAACGCAATGATCGAAGCCGAAGAGCAGGGCGTTACTTCTAAGAACGCTAAAAACCGTACCGTCACTGGCAACCCCGCTAACAAGCGTTTGTTGGGTGCTGAAGGCGAACTGGGCAGCAACCTGGGCTTGAGCAGCGACTGGGCTCTGCAGATCGTTACTCAGGTCGGTAACTACGGCGAATCATACGAGCGTAACGTCGGTAAGGGTTCACCCTTGCAGTTGGATCGCGGTCTGAACCAGTTGTGGAGCAAAGGCGGCATCCTGTACGCCCCCGCAATGCGCTAATTCGGACGTGAATTGCTAACTGAAAGGGGTGCCAACAGGCGCCCCTTTCTGATTAATCCACTGAATTCAGGTAACTGAATGTTTAAGCAAAAAACTCTCGAAGAAACAAAAGCCGCGCAACGCCGTTCGACCGGTCAAAGCAGTGCTGCCAGTTTCTATAACAACCCGAGCGTGCGTTCACTGTTTTATCAGGTCGCATTGATTGCAGGGTTGCTTTACTTCTTCGGCAACATCATCGGCAACACGCTGGCGAACATGGAAGCGACGGGCATTAAGACCGGTTTCGATTTCCTGGATTCCGCCGCTGGTTACGACGTGTTGATGTCGCTGATCTCATTTGAGTCCCAAGACACCTATTTACGGGTCTTTGTGGTCGGATTTCTGAACACCTTGCTGGTGTCGGCCATTGGTATCGTTTTCGCCACCATGCTCGGCTTTCTGTTCGGGGTCATGCACTTCTCCAAGAACCTGTTGGTGCGCAAACTGGCCCAAGTGTACGTTGAGCTTTTCCGTAACGTGCCGCTGCTGCTGCAAGTGTTTTTCTGGTATTTCGCCGTGCTGGCCAGTCTGCCAAGCGCACGCCAAAGCCTGAGCTTGGGAGAAGCGTTCTTCTTGAACGTCCGTGGCCTCTACATGCCGAAACTGGTCGGTGGTGACCTGTCCGAGTGGGTGTGGGTCGCCCTCGGTGCCGCCATTGTGGGCGTGTTTTTCCTGCGTCGCTGGGCTAAAGCGCGCCAGGATGCAACGGGCCAGCAATTCCCAGTGTTCTATGCCAGCCTGGGCATGGTGATTGGTGCGCCGTTGTTGGTCGCGCTGTTAACCGGCCTGCCATTCACGATCGAGTTCCCGGTGCTAAAGGGCTTTAACTACTTCGGCGGCATCTCGGTGATTC
This sequence comes from uncultured Gammaproteobacteria bacterium, assembly GCA_937139465.1. GTDB lineage: Bacteria > Pseudomonadota > Gammaproteobacteria > Pseudomonadales > Litorivicinaceae > Litorivicinus. Next base: position 5,948 of record CAKZQE010000054.1, on the reverse strand, counting down.
CTGAGTTAATGGCACTGGCGATCGCGCTGTCGGTTTACACCGGGGCGTTTATTGCTGAAGCGGTGCGGGCCGGCGTGCAGGCGGTGCCCCATGGCCAGACCGAAGCGGCGCGTAGCATCGGGTTGCGCGAAGACAAGATCATGAAGTTGATTATTGTTCCGCAGGCGATGCGCGTCATCGTTCCGCTTCTGAACTCGGAATATCAGTCACTGGTCAAGAACTCGACCTTGGCGGCTGCCATTGGCTACCCGGACCTGTTCAACGTGTTTGTGGGCACGGCGCTGAACCAGACCGGTCAGGCCATCGAGACTATTTTCATGACCATCATTGTGTACTTCGTGGTCAACATGGTCATTTCGTTCCTCATGAACCGCTTTAACAACGCGGTCGCCTTGGTGAGTCGATAGGAGTCGATATGAATACGTTTAAACCTGCTCCTGACCGCGCGCCGCCGTCACAAACGGTTGGCCCCATTGCGTGGGTTCGGGACAATCTGTTCTCGTCCATTGGCAATGCGGTACTGACAATCGCCGTGATCGCGCTGCTGGTCATCAATATTCCGCCGCTCATTAGCTGGGCGTTTTTGGACGCTAACTGGACTGGAACAACCGAAGCGGATTGCGTCAAAGAGGGCGCGTGCTGGGTGTTCGTGAGTGCCTGGTCGAACCAGTTCTTGTACGGCAGCTACCCCGAAGCGGAGCTGTATCGCATCCACCTGATGCTGTTGGTATTGTTGGGCGTGATTGTGTCGTCATTCACGCTGCCCAAGACCATTCGCATGAAAGCGTCGATCACGATGTGGTTGGCACTTCCGGTGGTCGGTATTGCCGTCCTTGATGGTCGCATGCTGGGTTTGCCCGTGGTCAGCACGGATCTGTGGGGTGGTTTCACGCTGAACATTTTCATGGCGGCGGCCAGCATCATCGTCGCGTTCCCGTTCAGCTTTTTGTGGGCCCTGGGCCGGCGCTCGGACATGCCGTTCATTCGCACCGTGTCCACCATCTTCATTGAGTTCTTCCGTGGCGTTCCCGTGCTGTCGTTGTTTTTCATGGGGTCGGTGATGTTGCCGCTGTTTTTCGAGCAGGGCACCAACGTCGATAAGCTGATCCGGGTGTGGCTGGTACTGATCTTCTTTATGTCTGGCTACATGGCCGAAGTGTTCCGCGGCGGTTTTCAGGCCGTGCCCTCTGGGCAGTACGAAGCGGCTGATTCGATCGGTTTGAGCTTTTGGCAGAAGACTTTGCTGATTATTTTGCCGCAGGTCATCAAGGTGTCCATGCCGAACATTCTGGCGACCTTCGTGATGCTGTTTAAAAACACCACCTTCCTGTTGATCATCGGTATCCCCGAGGTCGTGCAGACGCTGCAAACTGCCTTGGCCAACTCGTTCTGGCTGGGCGGACACGCACTCGAAGGTTACCTATTTGTCTTCCTAGTTTTCTGGGCAAGTTGCTTCGGAATGTCCGTTTTGGCGCGACGCATCGAGCAACAAATGAATACCGATAAGCGAGCTTAACCATGACTGAAAATACCCAGACACAAGCAGCCGATGACGTCATCATCATCGAGAACCTGAACAAGTGGTACGGCAACTTTCATGTCCTCAAGGACATCAATTTGCGCGTCAAAAAAGGCGAGCGTATCGTCATTTGCGGACCCTCCGGGTCGGGCAAGTCAACGACCATTCGTTGCATCAACCGCCTCGAGGAATTTCAGGAAGGGTCGTTGATTGTCGACGGCGTCGAGATGATCGATGACGTTAAGAACATTGAGACCATCCGTCGTGATGTCGGCATGGTGTTTCAGCACTTCAACCTGTTTCCGCACCTGACTATTTTGGAAAACCTGACTCTGGGCCCGATTTGGGTTCAGAAGAAGCCCAAAAAGGAAGCCGAAGAAACGGCGATGATGTACCTCGAACGCGTCAAGATCCCCGAGCAGGCCGACAAGTACCCTGGCCAGTTGTCCGGTGGTCAGCAGCAGCGAGTCGCGATTGCGCGCTCATTGTGCATGAACCCCAATATCATGCTGTTCGATGAGCCGACCTCGGCGCTGGATCCTGAGATGATCAAGGAAGTGTTGGACGTGATGGTTGGGTTGGCGGAAACCGGCATGACCATGATTTGTGTCACCCACGAGATGGGCTTTGCCCGCAAAGTGGCTGACCGCGTGATCTTTATGGACGGCGGCGAAATCATCGAGCAAAACGAGCCCGAAGAATTCTTTAACCATCCGCAAAACGAGCGTACTCAGCTGTTCTTAAGTCAGATTTTGAACCACTGATCAACCGGCTTTTGACTGAGGGCGGCATTAGCCGCCCTTTTTTCTGCGCGCCGGCAAGTCTGCTGTTACCATGCGCGCATGAAAGACCCCTTCCAGGACCGCGAGTCCGAAAACTACGAGCGACCGATCGCGTCGCGTGAATTCATCCTCAAAATTCTAACGGACGCCGGCAAGCCCCTGTCGTTCGATGACATTGCTGACGATGTCGAAATTCCACTGGATCAAGAAGAAGCCCTGCAGCGTCGCCTGATGGCCATGTGCCGCGATGGCCAGTTGGCGTCGGACCGTGAAGGCCGCTTCATGCTGGTGGACAAAACCGACCTGATTGCCGGACGTTTTGCTGCCCATCCCGATGGTTTCGGCTTTGTTGTACGCGGTGACGGTGAAAAGGACTTGTTTGTCCACGACAAGCAGGCCATGAAAGTCTACGACGGCGACCGCGTGCTGGTGCGCGCTGTGCAGTTCCGAGGCCGTAATGACTATGAAGCCAAGATTGTTGAGGTCACCGACCGCGCCCACACCACGCTGGTGGGCCAGCTAAAACGTATTGATGGCGTTTGGCTCGTCGAGCCGCGCAATCGCAAATTGGTTCACCCCGTTGTGATGCACCCTGACCAAATCGGTGATGCCGAAGTCGGTCAGTACGTCAGCGTTGAACTAACCAGTCAACCCAATCACCGTGCCAGTCCCACCGGCCGGATTGTTCAGGTGATCGGTCACGATGATGACCCGGGCATCGAGATCGCGGTGGCCGTGGGCACCCATGATTTGCCGCATGAATTCACCCCTGAGGCCATTGCCCAGGCCGAGGGCTATGGCGAATTTATTGACCAGGGCATCGCCGCTACGCGCATGGATTTGCGTCACCTGCCGTTTTGCACGATTGATGGTGAGGACGCCCGCGACTTTGACGACGCGGTTTACGCGCAGCGCTCCAGCACCGGTGGCTGGAAACTGTGGGTGGCGATCGCCGACGTTGCTGAGTACGTCAAGCCCGGGATGCAGCTGGACCGGGACGCGGTTGAACGTGCCACCAGTGTTTATTTTCCGCGTCAGGTGATTCCGATGCTGCCCGAGGCCCTGTCCAACGGGTTGTGCAGTCTGAACCCCGATGTTGATCGCCTGGCCATGGTTGCCGAAATCAATGTCACCCCGAGCGGTGGAATGAGCCGCATCAAGTTTCATGAAGGCGTGTTTCGCTCCCACGCGCGCTTGACCTATAACCAAGTCAATGCGGCGCTGGACGATGGCGAAGCCTTTGCCAATCTGCCGGGCGGTGCGGCCGTACAAACGAATGTGACTGACCTTTTCAGCCTGTATCAGGTGCTGAAAGCCGTGCGCGCGGATCGTGGGGCGATCGAGTTTGAAGCCCCCGAGCCGATGTTCCAGATGGACGCACAGGGTCATATCGCTGGCATCACCGGGCGCTGGCGTGGGGATTCCCACAAGATGATCGAAGAGTGCATGTTGCTGGCCAACGTGGCGGCGGCCAAGTTTTTGATCAAGCACCAGAAGCCCTCGCTCTATCGCGTCCACGAAAGCCCCTCGGTCGACAAGTTGATCGCCACGCGCGCGGCTCTGGCGCCCCTGGGTTTGCACCTGCAGGGCGGTGATGAACCCTCGCCCGAGGACTACCAAGCGGTGATGCAGCAGGCCCGCGGCCGCAATGACGAGTCGTTAATTCAGGTGTTGCTGTTGCGCTCGATGTCCCAAGCGCGCTACGAGCCGAACCCCAAAGGCGGTCACTTTGGCCTGGGCTACGAGGCTTACACCCACTTCACCAGTCCCATTCGCCGCTACCCCGACTTGATGGTCCACCGTGCGCTGAAATCAATTATTCGCAAGGATCCGAGTGTCTACCCTTACGACCAGGCGCGCCTGGAAACCATGGGCGAGCATTGCTCCAATTGCGAGCGCCGTGCCGATGACGCAAGCCGTGACGTCAATGCCTGGTTGAAGTGCCGCTTTATGACCCAGCACATCGGCTCGGAATTCCGTGGCGTGGTCACGGGCGTGGCGCCCTTTGGGCTGTTTGTCACGCTCAATGACATGTTCGTCGAGGGCATGGTTCACGTCACGGCCCTGCCGAGCGATTACTACAAGCACGATCCGGTGACCCATTCGATGACGGGCGAGCAGACGCGTCAGACCTATCGGCTGGCGGACGAGCTAACGGTTCGGGTGGCCCGGGTCGATCTGGACACGCGGCGTATTGATTTTGACTTGGGCGGCATGAAAGCCAAGAAAACCAAGCTCAAAGACGTGCTTAAGAAAAGCAAAAAGAAAGGTAAGCGAGGACCGCGGCGATGAACGAAAGCATTGTTGGCTGGCACGCGGCCATGGCGCTGATTAAACGCGCCCCTGAGCGCGTTCAGCAGGTCCTCACACTGGACTCACTGGCGCCGGCGCGGTTCGAACAACTGCAAGCTGCGGGCGTGACCTTTACGGCCTTACCAAAGGCTCAGTTTTTGAAGCAAGCGCGCACCTTTGAAGACGTCGCGCATCAGGGTATTGCGGTTTTGGCGACACCGGCTTCTGTGTTGCCCGAGGGTGCACTCACCGAGGTGCTGGGTGGCGTGTCGACGCCGCTGTTGCTGGCGCTGGATGGGGTAACAGACCCTCGTAACCTAGGTGCGATATTGCGCAGCGCTGAAGCCGCGGGCGTCACCGCTGTGATTCAGCCCAAGGACAACAGTGCAGCGCTGAACCAGGCCGCGCGTAAAACCGCCTGTGGCGCCGCTGAGCTGGTGCCACTGGTGACGGTCACCAACTTAAAGCGAACGCTGGAAAAGCTGCGTAAGGACGGATTTTGGGTCAGCGGTGCCGCCGGCGAGGGTGCGGTGGATGCCTTTACTGCGGACCTGACTGGGCCGCGGGTCATTGTGATGGGCAGCGAAGGCCGCGGCCTACGTAAGGGTATTCGCGACGCCTGTGACGAGCTGGTGGCGATTCCCATGGCCGGGGCGATCAGCTCCCTTAATGTATCGGTGGCGACGGGCGTGCTGTTGTTTGAGGCCCTCCGCCAGCGCCGGAGTTAGTCATGCGTTGCCCGTTTTGTTCCAACCCTGAAACCAAGGTGATCGACTCGCGCTTGGTGGCCGATGCGTCCCAGGTTAAACGGCGCCGCGCGTGCAACGAATGCAACGTGCGCTTTACGACCTTCGAGACCGTCGAGCTAAGCTTGCCACGGATCGTCAAATCCAACGGCGACCGCGAAACCTATGACTCGAGCAAATTACGCCGCGGCGTCGTGCGTGCGCTGGAAAAGCGGCCGGTGTCGTCTGAGCAGCTTGAGGCGATGCTTGATCGTGTTCAACGCCGCCTGCAGGCCATCAGCGAGCGCGAAGTGCCCAGTCAGCGTCTGGGTGAAATTGTGATGTCGGAATTGAAGACCTTGGATGCGGTGGCGTACGTGCGGTTTGCGTCGGTGTACAAGTCCTTCCAAGACGTGGCGGACTTTGTAAACGCCGTTAACGAGGCCAACGAGTGAGCGCGCTCGATGCGATGTACATGGCCAAGGCCATTATTCTGGCCAAATCGGTTCGCCACCTGACCCGGGCCAACCCGAGGGTGGGCTGTTTGTTGGTGCGCGACGGTGACGTCATAGGTGCCGGCGCAACCCAGCCCCCAGGGAGTGCCCATGCCGAGGTCATGGCCCTGCAGAG
>CAKZQE010000053.1 GCA_937139465.1 uncultured Gammaproteobacteria bacterium | reverse complement strand
GTCGAATTTGAAAAGCAAAGCCGCCGTAATCACCGTACACTGCGCGCCATGTTTGATATTGCCGTCAACCTTGCGGACGCTCAGCTGCGCCCGCGCACCGAAGCTATTTTGGATCACGCCTGGACCGCCCGGGTCTCGGGGATTCTGGCGCTAGGGACCGACCTAGAGGAAAGCCAATACCTGTTCAGTCAGCGCTGGGACCCGCGGGTCCACCTGAGCGCTGGCACCCATCCGCACTATGCCCGCGACTTCGCCGGCACCCAGGCCTTTGAGCCGCTGTGGAATGATCCACGCTGCGTTGCCATCGGCGAGTGCGGGTTGGACTACTACCGGATGTTGAGTGATGCGCAGACGCAACGCGCGGTCGCAGGCGCTCAACTGGACGCGGCCGTAGGGCTGGGCAAGCCCGCCTTGATGCACGACCGCGAGGCCAGCGCTGACCTGTTGGCGCTGATCAAAGCGCGCCCAGGTCTTCGCGGCGTGGTGCATTGCTTTACGGGAGACCGAGCAGCCCTTGAGGGCTATTTAGACGCCGGGCTATACATTGGGCTGACCGCCTGGTGTCTGGATGAGCGTCGCGGCCAAGCGTTGGCTGCTGTGGTGCCGCACATTCCACTGGAGCGTCTGCTGCTAGAAACCGACAGCCCATACCTTGTGCCGCGAACCCTAAAGCCACGTCCACGGCGCAACGAGCCCGCTTTTGTAGGCCATATTGCCATGGGCATCGCTGCGCTGCGCGGTGAGGACGCCGGCGCGCTGATCGACACCACCACCGCCAACGCACGAGCCCTGTTCGGATGCTGAGCGCCGCAGACATAGAGCAGGCCTTTGCCGACTGCTTCGCCGACACCGGAACACGGTTGTGCGGCGGCTTTGACGAGCCCTTCTATCGCGCCGGTCCGCCGGCTGAAATCCACTATCGCGAAGACTATGTTCGCAGCGCCCTGCACGAATGCGCGCACTGGTGTGTCGCCGGCGCTGAGCGACGCCTGCAGGATGACTACGGCTATTGGTACACAGCCGACGGCCGCAACGCAGCGCAACAACAAGCCTTTGAAGACGTCGAGGTTGTCCCGCAGGCCATCGAATCCCTATTCTGTGAAGCGCTGGCTATTCCCTTTGCACCCAGTGTCGACAACTTGACGGGCGAAACCACTGATACCCGAGCCTTTGCTGCGCGTATTCGCCGCAAGGCCGATTCCCTGCGCGCGCAACCACATCGGTTCATGCGGGCCCAGCGCTTTATTCATCGACTGCAAGGGCTGGCCCAGTGACGCGACTGCTCGGCGAGTGGCGCACGCTTTGGCGCATTGCCGCCCCGCTATTGGTGGCCCAACTCTGCTACACCGGCATGGGCGCAGTGGATACGCTCGTGGCCAGCCGCGCGGGTCTTTATGACCTATCCGGCGTGGCCGTTGGCACTGGCATTTGGATGCCGATTTCACTGTTTCTGACGGGGCTGTGCTACGCCGTTTCACCGATCACTGCCCGCGCCTACGGCGCCGGAGACGCCGGTCGTGTTTCCCACGTTTTGGCGCAAAGCCTCTGGTTGGGCGCCGCACTCGGTGCCATCGCCGGTATCGCGCTGCGCCTCTTCGGTGGCCCCATGCTGAGTTGGTTTGGCATTGACGCCGACACCTTCGCGGTGGGCGACGCCTACCTGAACGCCATCGCCTGGGGGTTACCCGGGTTTTGTTTGTTCCAGGCCCTACGCAGCTACCAAATTGGTTTGGGTACCACCCGCGCCGAGATGGTGATTGCCCTCGCCATGGTTGTGCTCAACGTGCCCCTCAGCGCGGCCCTGGTATTTGGCTGGGGTGCATTGCCAGCCATGGGTGCGGTGGGCTGCGGCGTGGCCACATCACTGCTGTTTTGGGCCGGCGCTGCGGCCATGGGGGTGACTGTGCTTAGTCGCGGCCGCCCCAGCCGGGCGCAGTGGCGCTTTGATGGCCCACTCATTAAATCGTTGCTGACGTTGGGCACACCCATCGGCATCGCGATCTTTGCCGAAGCGAGCGTGTTCGCCGTGATCGCGCTGTTGCTGGCTCCGCTGGGTGCGGTGGCCATCGCCGGCCACACCATCGCCCTGAACTTGTCCTCCATTATTTTTATGTTTCCTCTGGCCATCGCCATGGCCACAACCGCCCGCGTGGGCTTCCTTCGCGGCCGCGGGCAATGGGACCTGGTGCGCTTCAGTGGACTGGCCGCGATTGCGTTGGGCTGCGCGTTTGCGCTGACAACCTGCGTGCTGACGCTGTTGTTCCGGGCCGACATTGTGGCCTGGTATGGCGCGCCCACAGCCGTTCAGGAATTGGCGGTGTCGTTGTTGCTGTTGGCGGCGATCTACCAGATCCCCGATGCGGTTCAGGTCGTTGCAGCCGGCGTACTGCGTGGCTGGGAAGATTCCAAGGGGCCGCTGGTGGTGGCGCTGGTGTGTTACTGGATGATTGGCTTACCCGGCGGGATGTGGCTGGGGCTCGGCTGGTTTGGCACCGAAGGTTTGGGTGCCAGCGGCTTTTGGATTTTCCTCATCGTCGGGTTGACGCTGGCGAGCGCGGGCATGGGCTGGCGCATGCGTCACCATTACCGCCGAGCCCCCCTAGAAAACCAAACCACGGCACCCACCTAGTGCTGATGAGACTGATTGCTGTCGCCGCGCTAATCGCGCTCGCGGTGTTCCTGAGCCTTAATCGGGATCCGGCACAGGCCATGTGGGATGACTATGCCAGCCGGCTCGAAAGGGTGTTAGAACGACCGATCGCACTGACGCCCCTGCCCCCGCGCAAACTGCTGGCGCCCCTTGACGTAAGGCGCCAACCGCTACCACAGACCCGAACGTCACTGACCAAAGCCCTGTCACTCGGCCCGTGCGGGCTTGTGCCGCTGATTGCCGCGCACAACAACTCCTTGGGCAAGGTGGCGCCGACCACGGCGGAGCTGTCGTACACCCAGCAAGCCCTGACCCTGGCCCGCACGTGCCGCGCCGACCCGGCGGTCGACCCCGGGCTTATCGAGGAACTGGACCGGTTTATTGATCACCGTCAACGGCTATGGCCGCTGCTACTGTCCAATGCTACGGATGCGGCGCCTGAACTGGCGAGCTACCTCGCCGCCAGCGCCCGAGCATTAGGACCCAATGAGGTCGAACAGACCGGCCTCGGGGGGCTGGATGACTATGTTCAGCAGCTACGCAGTGCAGCCGATGGACAGCCCATCGACATGGCCACGCTGGAGGCAGCAGCCCAACGCGTGCAAGCCGCACCCACGGGTGGCCAGTGGATCAACAGTCACCGGCTCGCGGTGCACACACTGACGCAACTGACTGCGGCTCTCGCCTCCAGTGAGCTGTGCACCGGGCCGCGCACCGCCGAGCAGCGAACGCTGGCGCGCAACGTGTTCGAGTCCATTTACCTAGGCCGCGTGCAGCCTATGCTGGCGGTCCTTGCACGCCGTGGCCAGCAACTCGATGGGCTGCTGAGTGACGCCGTGCTGGCGGTTGACTGGCACCCGGATCAGCTGGCGGAGGCAGCACGTGAGCACGCCCAGGGCTGGAAACACGTACTGAAACGCTGTGGTCTGCCCATAGGTACCACAGGATAATACCTAGAGATCAGCACAACCACGGGGCTTGCCTATACTCCAAGCGTGAAGACATTATCCCCCAGCAGTGTTGTTGACCTGCAAGCAGAACGATTCGCCCGGCGCCAAAAAACCGTGCGCTTAATGCCTGAATTGGATGGCACCGAAGCGCTCTACGATTTTGGCTTCGGACCCGGGCAACTGATCGCCCGTCCCATCATCGCCTGGTCCTTGAGTGACGAAGGCAGTACCGCGGGGCTGATCGCCTTTGACGGTGAGCTGGTGCGAGTGGATTGCCTCAGCAGCCGCTTCCAGGGCTACTTCGACCCGATCACCGGGTCGGTGTCGCGTGAACCACCGGGCTATGCCGCCGAATCATTAGCCGTAACCCGCCGCTACTTTTCAGCGCGCTCGGAACGCCTGCACATGATCAGCCCGGAATTCATGGGGCACCGGGTGGCGATGTTTACGTCGTTAGGGTGGCAATTTAAAAGCATCGCCGGGTGGCGATTAAATGATGCCGGTGATTTAGCGCCGCTGGTTGAGCAAACATCCACCATGACCGACCCGCCGGTCGTCCGTCGCATTGATGGGCGCAAGTTGCGTGGCTATGCGGGAATCGTCGATGCCAACCAGGCTGCGCAACTCGATGTCGGCGGACCGGTTGAAGAACGCTTTATCGGCCTGCGGAAGCTTTATTTGATTTGAATCAAAAATCGCGAGTTTTTATCCGCGTCTTCAATGGTGTCCAACAACCGGTGTCCGAGCGCTGAGCAGTACTTAGGCACGTCTCGCAGGGCCGCCGGATCGGAGCACAACAGCCACAGGCGCTCGCCTGAGGCCATTTCATCAATCGCCTCGCTGAGCAGGCTGATTGGCTCGGGACACCAGGTCCCTTCGGTGTTAAGGGTCCTAGTACCCTGATCGCTATCTTCCATCCCGCTGATCATACTTTAGCCGCGAAGTGATAGCCAAACACAAGAAATGTGTTTTTATTTCATAGTCAACCAATGAATATCTTCGCAGTTTGATATGTTTTAAACCGACAGCGCTAAAACCGACGATCGGACTCACAGCCCGGTCATCGAGTAACTAGAAACGTTTGTGCCAGCAGCGGATGGATGGCGCAAAGCAAGGAGAAAGCAATGGGCAGTAAAGTAGCATTAGTCACCGGCGGTACAGGTGGAATCGGTACCGCGTTGTGTCACGAACTCGCCAGCCAAGGATTCACCGTTGTTGCTGGATACAACAGCGGCGGCAATCACGAAAAAGCCAAAGCCTGGCAAGCCGAACAGGCCAAAGCCGGCTACACCATCGACGTGGCCTATGGCGACGTGTCTGACCCCGCTAGCTCCGAAGCCTGCGTCAATGGCATTCTGGAACGCCACGGCAGCATCGATGTGCTGGTTAACAACGCCGGCATTACCCGTGACTCCACGTTCCGCAAAATGACGCTGGAGCAGTGGGACGAAGTCATGAACGCCAACCTGCGAAGCGTGTTTAACATGACCCGTTTGTGCATCCAGCCAATGATGGATAGCAAATGGGGGCGCGTTATCAACATCTCGTCGGTTAACGGCCAGAAGGGTCAATTCGGCCAAACGAACTACGCCGCCGCTAAAGCAGGGATGCACGGCTTTACCAAATCATTGGCACAGGAAGTCGCGTCCAAAGGCGTAACGGTTAACACCGTCAGCCCCGGGTACGTATTGACGTCCATGGTCGCCGCGATTGGTGACGAGGTCCTGCAGAAAATCGCTTCGACCATTCCCGTTGGTCGCCTCGGCCAGCCGGAAGAAATCGCCAACGCCGTGGCATTCCTTGCCAGCGAACGCGCCGGATTCATTACCGGTTCTAACCTCGCCATCAACGGCGGCCAGCACATGTTCTAGCGTTACCCGCCAGGGGCCTCGGCCCCTGGCACCCCCCTCAAGGAGCGACTATGCGAAAGGAAATCCACGTCCTCAGCGCCACCCGTACCGCGATCGGCACCTTCGGCGGTATGTTCAAAAACACCACCCCGATCGACTTGGCCACTGCCGTTTGCCGAGCCGCTATTGAACGATCCCAGATCGATCCTGCTCGCGTCGGACACGTCGTAATGGGGCATGTACTCAACACCGAACCCAAAGACATGTACCTGTCCAGGGCCTGTGCGTTAAACGCGGGACTTGCCGACACCACCCCTGCTTTTAACGTCAATCGCCTATGCGGAAGCGGCTTAAGCGCCATCATCAACGCAGCCCAGATGATCAACGAAGGCGAAGCCGACATTGCCATCGCCGGTGGCGCCGAAGTGATGAGCCGCGCGCCCTTTTGGGTGCCCTCGCAACGGTTTGGTCAGCGCATGGGCGACGCCACCATGGTCGACGCCATGTTGGGGGCGTTATCAGACCCCTTTGATGGCTGCCACATGGGCATCACGGCTGAGCGTGTCGCTGCAAAACACTCGATTACCCGCGAACAACAGGACGAGTTGGCGGCCATGAGTCACCAGCGCGCGGCACAGGCCCAAGCCGAGGGCCGGTTTACTGACCAAATTACGGCGATCGAAACCCAGGTTCGTCGCAAACCCGTCACTCTGGATCGCGACGAGCACGTCAAACCCGAGACCACCACCGAATCCTTGGCATCGCTGCGGCCCGCGTTTGACCGCGAGGGCAGTGTGACCGCCGGCAACGCCTCGGGCATCAATGACGCCGCCTGCGCCCTGGTGCTTGCGGAAGCTGGCACACCCGGGACCGAAAACGCGACCCCCATGGCGCGGCTAGTCGACTATGCCTTTGTCGGACTGGATCCCAAGGTGATGGGGCTTGGGCCCGTGCCGGCGACGCGACGGCTGCTCGCGAAAACCGGCCTTAGCATCGACGACATCGATGTTTGGGAGGTCAACGAAGCCTTTGCGGCACAGGCGCTGGGGGTGTGTATCGAGCTCGGACTCGACCCCGCCAAAGTCAACCCCAATGGCTCTGGCATAAGCCTCGGGCACCCGATTGGCGCGACCGGCGCCATTGTTGCCACCAAAGCCATCTATGAGCTGCATCGCAGCCAAGGCCGCTACGCGGTCGCCACCCTTTGCATCGGCGGCGGCCAGGGGGTCGCTGCGCTATTTGAGAGACTGTAATTCGCATGAACGCACCGACCAACGACCCGAACGAGCTGTTTAAAGAGCTTGCTGCACAGACCCAGACGGTGATGGATCGCCTGGCTCATCCTGATCATTTGGCGTCCGTGGATAAGCTGACCCAAGCCTGGACTGAACTGGCCACCACCAATTGGCAGGATCCCTCCCAGTGGCTGGAAAACCTGACCGAATTTCAGCGCCAGCAAATGAGCCTGTGGCAACAAATGATGGGCCTGCCAAGCGAAACCACAGACCGCCGTTTCAAAGGCGACGAGTGGAACGAAAAGCCGGTCTATGACTTCATCAAACAGTCCTACTTGTTAGTTAGCGATCTGATGAACCAGTGGGCGGATGCGGCACCGGTCGACGACAAAGACAAGGAAAAGCTGCAGTTCTATACTCAGGCCTACATCGACGCCATGAGCCCGACTAACTTCGCTGCGACCAACCCGGAAGTGCTTAAAGAAGCCATGGAGAGTGGCGGCCAGTCGCTGCTAAACGGCTGGAAAAACCTGCTGGGTGACGTCGAGAAAGGTCGCATTACCATGACCGACGAAGCCGCCTTTCAGGTCGGTGAAAACCTGGCGATCACCCCCGGCCAGGTGGTGTTCAAAAACGCCTTGTTCGAGCTGATCCAATACACGCCGACAACGCCGGAGGTAAACGCCAAGCCGATGCTGATCGTCCCGCCGTGCATCAACAAGTTCTACATTTTGGATCTTGGCAAAGGCAACAGCTTTATCGAATATGCCGTCGGCCAGGGCAATACCGTGTTTGTGGTCAGCTGGATTAACCCCGATGCCTCCTATGCCGAAACCAGCTGGAGCGATTACGTCGATCAAGGCGTTATCGAGGCCACCAAAATTGTGCGCGACATCAGCGGCAGCAAAAAGCTAAACGCGGTGTCCTGGTGCGTGGGCGGCACCCTGTTGGCCTGTGCACTGAGCGTCATGCAGTCGCGCCGGGACAAGGGCGTCGACAGCGCAACCTTTTTAACCACGCTGTTGGATTTCAGCGATCCAGGCCAGCTCGGCGTATTTTTGGAGCCTGAGGAAGTCGACCGACGCGAGGCCATGTTCAGAAAAGAAGGGTTCTTTAGCGGGAAGTCCTTGGCGCTGGGTTTCAACATGCTGCGCTCGAACGACTTGATCTGGAGCTACGTGGTCAATAACTACCTGAAAGGCAAAACCCCGCCGCCGTTTGACATTCTGTATTGGAACTCTGACCCGACTAACTTGCCGGCCGAGATGTACGCGTTCTACATCCGCGAGTTCTACCTGGAGAACAAGCTGAAGGATGGCGCGCTGGAGGTCTGTGGCAAGCCCGTCGACCTGGCTAAGGTCAAGGTGCCCTGCTACTTCCTGTCGGCGATTGAAGACCACATTGCGCCCTGGAAAACGACCTTTGTCGGCACCGAGCTGCTCGGCGGTCCAGCCACCTTCGTTTTGGGCGGTAGTGGTCACATCGCCGGCGTCATCAACCCGCCGCACAAAAACAAGCGGAATTACTGGAGTGATGGCGAGCTAGGACAGGGCGCGGATCACTGGCTGGACACCGCTCAGTCACATCCCGGGAGCTGGTGGACGCACTGGGATGCCTGGGTGAAAGCACAGGGCAACGATTTGGTTCCTGCACCCGAAGCACCGGGCTCGGACACCTACCCACCGCTGTATGCGGCGCCGGGCGAGTACGTCAAGGTGCGGATCTGATCAAAAAAAACCCGGATTATCTCCGGGTTTGAATCACTGTAGCGCGCTCTTAGGCATTGCCAATGGGCGCCCTACGATTCGACAGGGCCATTTGGCTCATTACAAGCCGCCCGACTCCACAGACAGTCGGACACTGCGCACAAAAGACGCTTGTGCACCGCACCACCACCCTATCAAATTGCTGCAGCGCGTCAATTGCACCTGACCACTCAGGTCGACTCATGCATAAAGGCTTTGATTTTCGGGGCAATGACCTCGCGGAACTTGCGACCATTAAAGATGCCGTAGTGACCAACGCCGGGCTGGAGCCAATGCCGTTTACGATCCTTTGGAACACCAGCCAGAAGCTTTTGGGCCGCTTTCGTCTGCCCATAGCCGGTAATGTCGTCCAATTCGCCCTCAATCGTCATCAATGCAGGCTTGGTGACAGCGGTCATGTCCAGTGGCTTGCCGCGAAAGGTCATTTCGTTTTTCGGCAATAGGTGCTGGATGAACACACGATCCAAGGTTTCCAAATAATAATCCGCGGGCAAATCCATAACCGCGAGGTATTCATCGTAAAACTGGCGATGCTTTTCAGCGCTGTCCCCGTCGCCACTGATTAAGTCATCAAAGAACTTAAAGTGTTTGCTCAGGTGGTTGTCGAAGTTCATCGCGACAAAGCCGCTGAGCTGGATAAACCCGGGGTAAACCTTTTGGCCGGCACCGGCAAAGCGCCAGGGCACCGTTTTGACGACGTTTTTCTCGAACCATTCCAGTTCACGATTGGCAGCGTAGTCGTTGACTTCGGTCGGACTCAAGCGGGTGTCGATGGGGCCGCCCATCAGCGTGATGCTGGCAATATGATCATCGTTGCCCTGCGCCGCTTGGACAGCGGCCATCATCAGTACCGGCACCGAGGGCTGGCACACTGCGACCACGTTAACTGGGGCGGCGATGGCGTCCGTGAATTCCAGCAGGTAATCAACGTAGTCGTCCAAGTGGAATCCACCGGCACTTAGCGGAACGTCCCGGGTGTTTTTCCAATCGGTGATGTAAACGCGGTGATCCGGCAAGAATTCTGCAACCGTCGAGCGCAGCAGGGTCGCCCAATGGCCTGACAAGGGCGCCACCATCAGGACTCGCGGTGCATCCGCGGGTAGGTCGGTTTCGAATTCAATCAAATCGCAATAGGGTTTTTGCACCAGCGGTCGCGTGGTCACGCCCAGGTCCCAGTCCGGCTTTGGGTAATTGGCTGTCTGTCGTTCAAACAGCTCGAGCTGAGCACGAACCAGCCGCGACCCGGGCAAATAGCGCGCGGGGCTGAACGGGTGCGCCATCGATTGGCGCAATGACGATACGAGGAAATTGCTCGGCGCTAGAAAACGCGCGACCATGTCTTGAGCTTGATACAGCATAACCTTCCTTGAACCTCACAGGTGTATAAGCGAAAGTGTGCACTGCAACATAAACAATCGCCATACGTATTTGCAAAGTCTGCGACATAGGAACGCTCCCACGATGAATACCCCGCTCTGGTCACCCACCGCCGAATCTGTTGAAACCTCCGCCATTGCTCGCTTGTGCCGCGTGTTCGACTTGCCCTCAAGCTTTGAGGCCTTACACGCGTTCAGCGTCGAACACCCCGGCGCATTTTGGGCGCAGTGGTTAAAAAGTGCGGGCATTGACACCCAAGGCAGTGATCAGCCGGCCCTCGTTCATAGTACAGACATGGTCTCCGCCGACTGGTTTCCCAACCTGACACTGAACTTTGCCGCCGCCTGTTTGTCTGCGAAGCACGACGCCCCAGCCTTTGTGGAGTTCAAAGAGAACGGCGAGCGCCGGGAACTGTCCCGCGCGACCCTGCGCGGCCAAGTCGGCGCCCTAAGCAACTGGCTGCGCGCTCAAGGCGTTGTGCCAGGTGACGTGGTCGCAGGCTTCCTGCCCAACGGCGGCGATGCGGTGCTGGCCATGTTAGCGACCGCTGCGGTGGGCGCGATCTGGACCAGTTGCTCGCCGGACTTTGGCACATCCGGTGTGCTCGACCGCTTTGGTCAAACCCAGCCCAAGGTGCTGTTCTGCGTCGACGGCTACGATTACAACGGCAAAACCCACGACGGCTGGGGCAAAATTCAACGCATTGCGTCCGAGCTTCCGGGACTGCAAACCCTGGTATGCGTGCATTACACCGGCAATGCCCCGGCTTTGTCCGCATCCAGCGTGCCCGCCGTCGCGCTTGCAGCAGCACCGCCACCACAACCTCAACAACCACCAGCAGCCGCAACAGCCGGACAAGCTGCTCCCTC
>CAKZQE010000052.1 GCA_937139465.1 uncultured Gammaproteobacteria bacterium | reverse complement strand
AGGGCCAACCTGGAAGGCAGCTTGGCCGATGCACGGGCCCAAGACCGCTATTAACGAGCCACCCATCGCAGCGGCCGTGGCCTCGATGACGCCACCGGCCAAACCACGCCAGCCCGCATGGGCCACACCAATTCGGCTGCCATCGTCAGCGCAAAAACCAACAGGCAAACAGTCAGCCACGCCCACGGCCAACGCAAGGCCTGGAGCCTCGGTCCATTGGGCATCGGCTTCTGGAGTGCCCCGGGAATCGGTGCGCTGCACACAATCAACACCGTGGACCTGGTCCATCCAGGCCAAAGGAGCCCCCATTGACTGGGTAACTCGCTGTCGGTTTATGGCCACCGCAACTGGCGAGTCATGTACGTGCGTGCCCAGGTTTAAGCTGTCCCATTGGCCGGTCGAGACGCCGCCGGCGCGGGTGGTCATCAGGCCCGAGGTTCCAGCGGGCAACCCAGGGAGCAAGATCAAAGGGCGCGCAGCATCGCCTGCAATTCTGCCAGATCAGCCGGCAGTGGCGAGCTCCATTCAATATCCCGGCCATCCGCGGGGTGCTGCATTTTTAGGCGCTGTGCGTGCAGCGCTTGGCGGCCGAGGGACTGCTGAGCATCGCGCAGGGCCTCGGGCAGACGCATCGGCAACAAACGGTTGCCGCCGTATAGCGGGTCCCCCAACAACGGGTGGTTGATGTGTGCCATGTGCACACGAATCTGATGGGTCCGGCCTGTGGCCAAGGTCACCGTCAGTTCCGTCGCACCGTCAAAGCGGCCTTCAATGCGGTAGTAGGTCAACGACTCGCGCCCGCCGGGTGTCACCGCCATCCGAGTGCGATGACTGGAATGACGACCGATCGGTGCCTCGACCTTGCCGGGCGTGCGGATATTGCCCAATGCAACACACCAGTATTCGCGGCCCAAGCTGCGATCCTGAAGCTGTTCAGTAAGGGATTTGTGCGCACGCTCAGAGCGCGCCACCGCCAGCAGACCCGTGGTGTCTTTGCCGATGCGGTGCACGATCCCGGCCCGCGGCAAAGCCGCCAGTTCGGGGTAGCGATACATCAGACCGTTAACCAGGGTGCCGTCGTGATTGCCGGCGCCGGGATGGACCACGGTGTTGACCGGCTTATCGACAATGATGAGGTCGTCATCCTCGTAGATCACGGGCACCGGGATGTCCTGCGGCCCCCAGTTAACCTGGGGCTCGTCACCCGGTGTCAACACCAGCACCTGGCCTTCGAACACTTTGGCCTTGGGCTTTAGGATTTGGTTATCGACGGTCAACCGCCCCTCGCGGATCCACGCCGTGATCCGAGCACGACTGTAGTCGGGAAATAATTGCGCCGCCGCGGCATCGACACGTGCCCCGGTTAACGCCAATGAAACTGTTTGAACCAGACCTTGAGACTGCAAAAAACTGCACCGCCCACGTTTTTTCTGTTTGAATACGCAAGGTTAACAAAGTGTCTGGATAAACATGCCAACTAAATTCTTTTTGATCG
>CAKZQE010000051.1 GCA_937139465.1 uncultured Gammaproteobacteria bacterium | reverse complement strand
TCAATGACACCCCGATTTCCGAGCCTGCGCAGCAACACCTGGACCTGGTAGATCGCGGCGCTCGGGATATGCGGGTGATGATCAATGATCTGCTGGACTACGCGCAGGTTGGGCAGTCGCGCACCGATGACATCATTGACCTGAATCTAGTGGCCGTTAGCGCCATGGATGCGCTCAACCATCGGATCACGGAGCATGGCTGTCGCATCACGCTGCACGATCTGCCCATGGTCAGAGGCGACCGATTGCAACTGATCAAACTGTTCACGCACCTGATTGACAACGCGATCACCTTTTCCCGGGATGGTGAGCCACCGCGCATCACCCTGAGCGCCGAGCAACATGGCGGGCACTGGCACATTCATTTCAACGACAATGGCATGGGCATTGAGGCGCCCTACCACGACCAGGTGTTTGAAGTATTCGAGCGTCTAAACCCCAACCGTAGCCGCGGGACCGGCATTGGCTTGGCCATCAGCCGGCGCATTGCTGAGCATCTGGCGGGTGATCTGTCGATTGCCAAATCCAGCCCGATGGGCACTCAAATAACCCTGGCGCTGCCGGTGATTGATAACCTGTATACGAACGGCAATCAGCATGAATAGCCCTGGGCGCGTGCTGCTGATCGAGGATAGCGAATCGGACGTGTTGGCCATGCGACGGTACTTTGCCCGTCACGGGCTAACCGATTGCCTGGATGTCGCCTTTGACGGCGAAGCCGCGATCCGCCGCTTGAGCGCGGCCAAACAACCCACCTTGGTCTTGGTCGATCTGAATTTGCCAAAGATTCGTGGGGCCGAGGTTATTCAGTGGATACGTTGTCAGCCGGCACTGGACAGGACTCGGGTGTGCATTTTAAGCACCGCGCCGCCGGATCAGGACAGGCGGAGCGCGGACGAACGAAAGGAAGACGAGTATTGGACCAAGCCCGATTCACTCGAGGAGTTTGACGCTCTAATGGATCGAATTCTAACGCTGCTGAACCAATCGGCTGCGGCCAAACGCGACGACGATTAGGCAGTCTCCAGCAGCACGTCCCTTAGCGTTGCCACCAGTTCATCAATTTGCTCGGTGCTGATGATCAACGGCGGCGATATGGCAATGATGTCACCCGTCGTCCGAATCAAAATGCCCTTCTCAAAGGCCCTGACGAATGCCCTGTAGGCACGTTTGGTCGGCTCGCCGGCTATGGGTTCCAGCTCGACCGCCCCAACCAAGCCGTCATTGCGAATGTCGACGACATGCGGCGCATCCGCAAGTGAGTGCAGTGCGTTCTGCCAATACGGTGCCAAGGCTGCAGCGCGCTCAAACAGCCCCTCCTCACGGTAGGTATCCAGTGTCGCGATCCCGGCGGCCGCGGCGACAGGGTTGCCCGAATAGGTGTAGCCATGGAACAACTCAATCAGATGATCGGGGCCGTGCATGAAGGCATCGTGAATGGCGCCCGACGCAAACACCGCGCCCATGGGTATAACGCCATTGGTCAAGCCTTTCGCAGCGGTCATCAAATCCGGCGTCACACCGTAATGCTGGGCGGCGAAGGGTGAACCGAGGCGACCGAACCCCGTGATAACCTCATCAAATATCAGCAAGATACCGTGCTGGGCGGTAATGTCCCGCAAACGTTTTAGGTAGCCTTTGGGCGGCAACAGCACCCCGGTTGAGCCCGCCATGGGCTCGACAATCACCGCGGCGATGGTGTCGGCCCCATGCAGCGCAATCATCCGTTCCAGGTCGTCGGCGAGGTGTGCGCCATGCTCAGGCTGCCCGCGGGTCATCCGGTTTTCCGGCAAATGCGTGTGTGGCAGGTGATCCACGCCAGCCAGCAACGACCCAAAGGCCTTACGGTTGTTAAGAATACCGCCGACCGAGATGCCACCGAAATTGACGCCGTGATACCCACGCTCACGACCGATCAGTCGCGTGCGCTGCCCTTCGCCGCGGGCGCGGTGGTACGCCAGCGCTATCTTCAATGCCGTTTCGACCGCTTCGGATCCGGAGTTGGTGTAGAACACGTGATCGAGTCCATCCGGTGTCAGTTCGATCAGCCGATTAGCCAGCTCGAAAGCCAGCGGGTGCCCCATCTGAAAGGGTGGCGCGTAGTCCATTTCCGCCACCTGGCGCTGAATCGCCTCGGTGATTTTCGGCCGGCAATGCCCCGCGTTACAGCACCACAACCCGGCGGTCCCATCCAACACCTGGCGGCCGTCGGCGCTGGTGTAGTGCATGTCCTTGGCAGCCGTCAGCAATCGCGGATCCGCTTTAAATTGACGGTTCGCGGTGAACGGCATCCACAGGGCATCAAGGTTGTTGGGCAATGAATCCAGCATTGCGAGCTCCGGGTTATATTTATTGTGGCAACACGTTCGCAAAGATCGGCCGATCACACAAGCGACACGTCGATACCGGTCACCTG
>CAKZQE010000050.1 GCA_937139465.1 uncultured Gammaproteobacteria bacterium | reverse complement strand
AGCTACCCACGGCGATTATCGTTTTGGTGGCCATTAACCAGCCCTTCACCCTGTGGATGCTGACGTCGTTCTTTAAGAACATTCCGAAGGAGTTAGACGAGTCAGCCATGGTCGATGGGTGTACCCGATTCCAAGCCTTCCGCCGCGGGATCATCCCGGTGATGTGGCCGGGTGTGATTACTACGGGTTTGTTTAGCTTCTTGTTGGCCTACAACGACTTTGCGGTCACGGCCATGCTGTTAAATGAGGAAAACAAAACCATGGTGCCCAAGCTCGCAGGCTTCCTGGGTACTACGCAAACCAAGGGCAACGTGATGTTTGCCGTGTCCTCGGTGGTGTCGATCACGGCGCCGCTATTTATTCTGGTGATGTTCTTCCAACGTCAAATCGTCAGCGGCCTAACCGCTGGTGCTGTAAAGGGTTAATCATGGCTTCTATCTCACTGAAAAATGTAAAAAAACGTTGGGGATCAACCGTTGGTGTTAAAGACTTCAACCTCGAAATCGCGGATCAAGAATTTCTTGTATTGCTGGGGCCATCAGGCTGCGGCAAGACAACGACGATGCGAATGATCGCTGGGCTTGAGGACATCACCGAAGGCGAAGTCATGATTGGGGATCGGGTCGTTAATGACCTGGAACCTAAAGATCGCGACATCGCGATGGTATTCCAAAGCTACGGGCTGTACCCGACCATGACGGTCTACGAGAACATCCGTTTTCCGTTGAAGATCCGCGGCGAGAACAAAGCGGAGCATCATGACCGCGTCATGCGTGCCGCGGCGATGGTCGAGCTCGAACCCTTTTTGGACCGTAAGCCGGCTGCCTTGTCCGGCGGTCAGCGCCAGCGTGTGGCCCTGGCTCGAGCGATTGTCCGTGAGCCGACCGTGTTCTTGATGGACGAGCCCCTCTCGAACTTGGATGCGAAGCTTCGTGTGTCGACCCGGGCGCAGATCAAAAACCTGCAGCACGAGTTGAAAACCACCACCATCTACGTGACCCACGACCAAATCGAGGCCATGACGATGGCCGATCGCATTGTTGTGATGAGCAACGGCGAAATCCAGCAGGTCGGCACGCCCGAGGAAGTGTATAACCACCCGAACAACACCTTTGTCGCCAGCTTCATTGGATCGCCGGCGATGAATTTGACCGATGGCGAGTTACGCAATGGCGTATTCACCAATGAACGTATTCGTATCGACGGCCTGCCTGCGGTGGTCGAGGGTCCGGTCACCCTCGGTTATCGCGCCGAAGATGCGCGACTAACAGACGAGGGCGGTCACCTGAGTGGGCCCATCTTCTCAACTGAATTGCTCGGCGACGCTACCATGGTGACGTGTAAGGTCGGTGACCAAATTCTGAGCGTGAAAGCCGATAAGGAATTCCGCGCGAACATCGGCGACGCGATGCAGGCGTCCTTGGATCTCTCGAGCATTCACCTGTTCGACGCCGATACTGGCGATCGACTGACCGAGGGCTGAGCGGTGAAAGGATCTCGCCCTGAACAGGCCGAATTGACCCGTGATACTGATCTGTCGAAAACCGACGCCACGCGCGCCGTTATTGAGGGCATGGTTGATGGGCTGAACGATCACCGGATTGATGACATTGGCGAGTTTTTCAGTACCGGTTTTCGCTGGATGGGCAACCAAGGCTGCGGCACTAAAACCGGCCTTCGGGAGTTTCAAGATAACTGGCAACGGCCGTTCCAGGCTGCGTTCAGCGACAAGGTCTGTATTGATGAGGCGCGTCTGTACATGGGCGAGTGGGCTGCGGCCTTTGGGCGCCAGGAGGCGACGCATTCCGGGACCTTTATGGGGGTTGGGCCGAGCGGAAAGCGCATCGAGATCCGTTACATGGGCTTTTGGAAAGTGGTCGACGGCAAGATCGTCGATAACTACGTCAACGTCGACTTTCCACATGTGCTCGCGCAATTGGGCGTGGATTGCTTTAATGGCGAAGGTTGGGAAGCCTTTGATCGTGGCGAAAAGACCCCACCTACGCCATCTCAGTAAACCATCACCCAGTGACGACAAGGAATATCCATGAACAGCATTCCCCAGATTCAGTTAGACGACGCCCAACGCCTGGCCAAGGCCGCGCGTGATTACGCAGCCGACAAGGGCTGGGCTGTGAGCGTTGCAGTCGCAGACTCAACCGGACACGCGGTGGTGGTCGAGCGCATGCCCGGCGCACCGCTGATGAGCGCGGAAATCGCCTTGGACAAGGCCAGCGGGGCCGTTCGCGCCGGCAAGCCGACCATGGCGCTTGAAGACATGATCAACAATGGCCGTACGGCTGGCCTTCAGTTGCCTGTATTGGCGCTGGGTGGCGGTGAGCTGGTTACGGTTGACGGCAAAGTCGCCGGTGCTGTCGGTATCAGCGGACTGACGCCTGCACAGGACGTAGAGGTGGCTCAAGCTGGCGTAGCCGCGCTGTGAAGATTGGCCTAGTCGACTGCAGTGCGCCCGACGCGGCTGCACGCTTCAGCCGGTCATTAACCGACACGGGCTTTGCCGTGTTGGTTAACCACGGAGTGGATGCGTCACGCATCGACGCCGTATACAGCGCGTGGGCCGAGTTTTTTGCCCAGCCCGAGTCTGCGAAAACACCTTTCGTACAGGCCGGGCAGCGTGGTTACTTTCCCTACCGTAGCGAAAACGCCAAAGGTGAATCGCAGAAAGACCTGAAAGAGTTCTTTCAGGTCTACCCTGACGCCGATGTTCCGGCGGCTCAGGCCGGCATTACGCGGGATACCTACGCCGCACTGGCAGCACTGGGCCAGCAGTTGCTGGGATGGTTGCAGGCGGAACTGCCTCCGGCGTTAGCCGAGCGGTTGTCCGCACCCCTGACCGAGATGGCCGAGGGCTCGCCCAAGACCATGTTCCGGATTCTGCATTACCCGCCCGTCGATACCGAGGCGGCCAAGGCCGGTGCGATTCGAGCGGCGGCACACGAAGATATCAACCTGATCACGCTGCTACTCGCTGGCAGTGCGCCGGGTTTGCAGGCGCGGGACCGAAACGGGGAATGGCACGATGTTAGCTGTGACCCGGGAATGATCGCCGTCAATGCCGGCGACATGTTGCAGATGGCAACGGATGGATACTATCCCTCCACAACCCATCGCGTCGTGAACCCTGAGGGCACTGACGCCTCGCAGGCTCGCTATTCAATGCCGATGTTTATTCATCCGCATGCCAATGCGGTACTGAAGCCAGGCACGACGGCGGACGATTATTTGAACGAACGCCTGCGCGAGATCGGCTTAGCGGGCTGATTTCGCCGCGCTGTTGATGACGCCGATGATCGCATCGGCATCACGCAGCCGTTTTACGGCTTCGAACAGAGCAGGACCCTCGTCAAACCCGCGTTGGCTTTGATTGAGCCACTGTTTTATCCGGATAATCCGGTACGACTCGTTACATTCCCCGCGTTCCAGTAGCTGAGTTAACAGCGCCCAGTAGCGATTCAATGCCGCCAAGAAGTCCGTCCACTGCCACGGCTGCGCGTCCGGATCTTTGAGTTGCATGGCCAAATCCGGGCGCGCGACTGCGCCACGGCCAATCATCAGATGCTCGCATCCGCTGGATTCGTAGCAGCGGCGCCAATCGTCCCGTGTCCACACTTCGCCATTGGCGACCACATTGATGTCGAGCGCTTCGCGGATATCCCGCAGGTAGTGCCAGTGGGCGGGCGGCCGATAGGCGTCGGTTTTGGTTCGTGCGTGCACCACTAACTCCGATGCCCCGGCATCTTGAAAGGCGAGGGCGTTGTCGATGCATACACTTGGATCGTCGTAGCCCAGCCGCATTTTGACCGTCAGCGGTATGTCGGCCGGCAGGGCGTCGCGAACGCAGCGCGTGATGCGATGAATCAGGTCGGTCTGCTTAAGCAAGATTGAGCCGCCCTGGCTTTTGTTGACTGTCTTGGCGGGGCAACCAAAATTAAGGTCGATCGATGGGCTACCCAGGCGAACCGCGGTGAGGGCGTTGATCGCCATATATTCGGGGTCGCTGCCAAGGAGCTGGATCCGAAAGGGTGTGCCCGACGGGGTCTTGCTGTGGTTGGCCAGTTCAGGTCCGAAACGTCGGAACACGCGTTCGGGTAGTCGCTGCGGTGTGACCCTGACGAATTCACTGGTGCACAGATCATAGCCGCCAACCGCTGTGACCAATGCCCGCAACGGGGCGTCCATGAGGCCCTCCATTGGGGCCAAGTGAATTCGATGTGGAATCATGGCGCGCACCTTGCCATGCGCGGCGTGAATGTCAAACTTGGTCGCGAATAACCCCGCGTAGGATGCCGACCACTTCGACGTCGGCATTATCCAACCAGATCGGTTCCATCTCGCTGTTGGCGGGCATCAAGCAGACGCCGTCTTTCTGAACATAGAGTTTTTTCAGCGTCACGGTTTCCTGATTGACCCGCACAACTGCGGTTTCGCCGTTAGCAGCCGTTTGTGTGCGCTCGATGACCACCAAGTCGCCGTCTTGGATGTTCATTTCAATCATGGAGTTTCCTTTTACCCGCAGGGCAAAGGTATCCTTGCGGCTTAGCGCGCGCGGGACCAAAACGAGTTCCTGTTGTTCCCACGCTTCGATGGGCAACCCGGCCGCCACTTCGCCAAGCAAAGGAATTTCCACCATGCCATCGGCCATCAGGTGTGCAAGTTCATCATCCGAGGGTGCAAGCGGTTGACGGCGTACGGGCAACAAGATTTCGGTCATTTCACTGGCCTTGTTTATTTATACAGTACTGGAGCTTAATACAGTTTTGACGGACGTACAACACTGGCCTGAACTCGATCCCCATAGCGTTTATTTCCTGCCGGTTGGCGGAACGGGCGAGATCGGCATGAACCTCAACCTGTACGCCTACAACGGTCGTTTCTTGTTGATTGACCTAGGGATCATGTTCGGCGACGAGACGACGCCGGGGGTGGACGTAATTACGCCGGATATTCGTGCGCTGGAACCCATTGCTGACCGGATCGAGGCGCTGGTGTTGACCCATGCCCACGAGGACCACCTTGGTGCGTTGCGGTATCTGTGGCCGAAGTTGAAGTGCCCTGTCTATTGCACCGGGTTCACGGCTCGGGTGGCTCAGCGCAAGCTCAAAGAGATGGGGGACAAGGACGCTAAGGCGGTCAAGATCAAACGGGTGAAGGCGGGGGATCGCATTGAACTGGGCCCGTTCAGGGTGGAGTGGTTGCATCTGACCCACTCGATTCCCGAACCCAACGGCATTGTCTTGGATGTTGCTGATCAGCGTATTTTTCATACCGGTGATTGGAAGCTGGATCCAAATCCGGTGGTCGGACCGAGCTACGACGCCAAACGGCTTGAGGAAATCGCCCAGGAGGGCGTCGACTGGATGGTCTGCGATTCGACCAACGCCACTACGCCTGGTTGGAGCGGGTCTGAAAGCGAGGCGGCGGCCAAACTGGCTGAAGTACTGGCCGGCCGAACCGGGCGTTTGGCGGTGACCTGCTTTGCCTCTAACGTCGCCCGTGTCGCGAGTCTGGGTGCCTTGGCCGGTGGGCTGAAACGTCGCGTCAGTATCCTTGGGCGCTCGATGCACGAAATGACCCAGGCCGCGAAAATCGAAGGGTACTTGCCTGACTTTCCAAGCATCGTACCTGCGGGTGATCTTGGGTATTTGCCCCGCGACGAGCAGTTAATTTTGTGCACGGGCTCCCAGGGTGAGCCCCGCGCGGCGCTTTCCAAATTGGCCAGTGATACGCATCCGGACCTGCATCTGGAAGCCGGCGATACCGTTGTATTCAGTTCCAAGATGATTCCCGGGAACGAAAAGTCCATTGGCCGAATGCGAAACCAGCTGGCGGTGCGTGATATCGCGGTGTTGGACGGCGAGGCGCTGGGTATTCATGTTAGTGGCCACCCCTGCGTCGAGGAGCTTAAATGGATGTACCAGACGGTCGCGCCGCGCCATGCCTTACCGGTCCATGGTGAGGGGCGACACTTGAAAGCCAATGCCGAGATTGCGCGGGCGTGCGGGGTCAACGCTCTGGAAATCCGCAACGGGGACCTGGTTAACCTAAGTCAGGCCAGCGTTGCCGGAAAGGTATACACGGGCCGCTGTGGTTTGGTGGGCAATTCGTTGATCCCGACGACCAGCGCGGCGCTTCGTGAGCGCAACAAGGTCAAGGTGTCCGGCAGTGTAACGGCCACGGTAGTGGTTGATGTCGCCGGTCAGCTATTGGCCCCGCCAGGTATTCGCTTGCTGGGAATCGTTGACCCCGCCGCCGAAGAGGCAACAGGGGCGTCGTTGATGAACTCGATGGTCGTCGCCATTCAGGCTTTGGGGCCGGCCAGCTTGAAGGATGATGCGGCGGTTCAGGACGCCGCTGAGCACGCGCTGAAAAAAGCCAGCTACCGTAAACTGGGTTTGCGTCCAGTATGTCAAGTTATGGTGGCGCGCCTGGGCTAGCCGCGAGGTGCGGCGTAGCTAGCGGTAA
>CAKZQE010000049.1 GCA_937139465.1 uncultured Gammaproteobacteria bacterium | reverse complement strand
CCTAAAGTCGTTGCTGCAAACAACTTCGCTGAGCGTGTTAACAAAGAACTCAATGGTAAGATGTGTGTTGAGGTGTACCCAAACAGCACATTGTTCGGTGACTCGAAAGAACTCGAGGCGTTACTGCTTGGCGATGTTCAACTACTGGCACCTTCGTTGTCAAAGTTCGGTTCATACACGAAGAAGTACGGTGTATTCGATCTTCCTTTCATCTTCAAAGACATGGACGCAGCAATGGCGTTCACAGCGTCTAAGACTGGTAAAGATCTTCTGAATGCAATGGAAGACGTCGGATTTGTTGGTCTTGGTTACTGGATGAGCGGTATGAAGTACTTCTCAGCTAACCGTCCGCTGGAATTGCCCACAGACGCCGAAGGCCTGAAATTCCGTGTTCAGACGTCGGACGTTGCCAAAGCAATGATCGCAGCCATGGGTGCTTCACCGCAGCCGATGGCCTTCAGTGAAGTTTACGGCGCGTTGCAGACAGGTGTTGTCGACGGTCAGGAAAACACCTGGTCGAACATCTACACCAAGAAGTTCTTTGAAGTCCAAGACGGCACAACCGAAACCAACCACCAGTTGTTGGCGTACTTCTTCATGACCAGCTCTGACTTCCTGGACAGCTTGGATGCGGACCTGCGTGCTGACTTCCTGCGCATTTCTGACGAAGTGACTCAGGAAGCGAACCTGAACGTGAAAAAGGCGGAAGCCACTAACCGCCAGAACATCCTGGATGCTGGCGGCGTGATTCGTTCGTTGTCACCTGAGCAGCGTGCTAAGTGGGTTGAAGCCATGAAGCCGGATTGGGGCCAGTTCGAAGACGAAATTGGTGCTGACATCATCAAGGCCGCGGCAGACGCCTAAGCCTTTTTTGCCCGGTGCCCCATGGCGCCGGGCATCCTCATTTCTAGGATGATCCCATGGCATATTGGCCTCACCTTTGTTTGCTAGCGCTCGTCGCGGCGTTGTTCGTTTGGGAGCGTTTTAAGCCCCAAGCGGTCGCCAACCTTGAAGAGAACCTGCTGGTCGGACTGATGGCGTTGTTGACGCTGGTCTCGTTCGGTCAGGTGGTCGCTCGTTACGGGTTTAACACCGGCTGGAGCGCCGCGTTGGAGTTCACCACTTTGGCCTTCTCGTGGCTGATTTTGGTGGGCATGAGCTATGGCATCCGCACCGGCACCCACCTGGGTGTCGATATTTTATTGAAAGCCATGCCGCCCAAGCCGATGCGCTACATGGCGGCCTTTGGCGCCTTCGCCGGCGTCCTTTATGGCTTGATCCTGCTGGACGCCAGTTGGATGGCCTATATCGGTGTCGAGACACGTTCAGGTGCGATCGACTACTGGGCGAAAATGTACAAGATCAACATCGGCACCGAAGAGCTGCGCTGGCCAGTCTGGGTCCAGGAGACCTTTGGCGTCAAAGACCGCGTGCAGCGCTGGTTGGTCCTGATCATGTTGCCGATTGGCCTTGCGATGCTCGCGTTCCGTTCGTTGCAGGCAATGATTCAAATTTTGATGGGTCAGCGTGACATGGTGATTGCCAGTCACGAAGCCGAGGACCTGGTCGAAGAAAACAAAGGCGTGCTTAAGGAGCTCGACTGATGGAAGCGCTGATTCTTTTTGGCATGGTCTTGGCCTTGCTGTTCATCGGCGTGCCCGTCGGCTTGTCGTTGGGCTTGTCCTCAATACTGTTCATCGCACTATTTACCAACGATTCGTTGTCCAGCGTTGCCATTAGCCTCTTTGGCGTGGGCCAGCACTACACTTTGCTGGCAATTCCGTTCTTCGTGTTGGCGTCCAGCTACATGTCCACCGGCGGCGTGGCCCAGCGCTTGATCCGCTTTGCGATTGCCGCAGTTGGTCATTTTCGCGGTGGATTAGCCATGGCGTCGGTGCTGGCCTGCATGTTGTTCGCCGCGCTGTCAGGCTCCTCGCCGGCCACGGTGGTAGCAATCGGTACCATTGCGATCGCGGGTATGCGCCAGGTGGGTTACTCCAAAGAGTTTGCCTCCGGTGTTATTGCCAACGCAGGCACCCTGGGCATTTTGATTCCGCCGTCGATCGTCATGGTGGTGTATGCGGCGTCGGTTGACGTCTCGGTCGGCCGGATGTTTTTGGCTGGCATCATCCCCGGCATTTTGGCCGGCGCGATGCTGATGCTGGCGATCTACGTGGTCGCCCGGATCAAAAACTTGCCTGCGGGCGAGTGGAAGGGGGTGTCGGAACTAGTCGCCGGTGGCAAAGACGCGTTTTGGGGTCTGTTCCTGGTCGTGATCATCATGGGCGGCATCTACGGCGGTGTGTTTACGCCGACTGAAGCGGCGGCTGTGGCGGCGATTTACTCAGCGGCGATCGCGGTCTTTATCTACCGTGACATGGGGCCGTTGAAAGGCATCCCGTGGGTGGCTGAGGACGAAGTTCCCCGTGTACGCACCGGCTTCAATGGCTTGGTTTACATGCTGTCGTTCTGGCTGGTGTTCATGATCCTGTCGTTCTTTGCCTTGTCCGGTTCAGAATCGATCGGGCTCGGTGACCGCGCCTTGATGGGCTTGGTGTTGTCCGCAGCGCTGGGTGTTTGGTACGTGCAGTGGCGCGGTGAAGGCGGCATTGCGGCGGTACCGGGTTATTTGGCGGCCGGTTTGCCGGTGTTGGGTCGCAACTTCGCCTTGATGGGGTCAAAGTTTTTCCCGGCGCTGTTTGGTGGTGCTTCGCGCCAGGTGACGCTGGATGCAACGCGCACCACCGTCATGCTGATGTTCATCATCGCTAACGCATTGCTGTTCGCCCACACCTTGTCGGCGGAACGCATTCCGCAAATGATCACTGAATGGATGTTGTCGGTCGGCTTTAACTGGTTCACGTTCCTGATCTTGGTCAACGTCTTGTTGCTGATCGGTGGTCAGTTTATGGAGCCGTCAGGGCTGCTGGTGATCGTGGCCCCGGTGGTATTCCCGATTGCCATGCAGCTGGGTATCGACCCGATTCACCTGGGCATCATCATGGTGGTGAACATGGAGATCGGCATGATTACGCCGCCCATTGGATTGAATCTATTCGTGACCTCGGGGATCACGGGGATGAGTCTGGCGCGTGTGGTTAAGGCCGCTGCGCCCTTCGTTGGCGTGCTGTTCATCTTCTTGATTCTGGTGACTTACATTCCGTCACTGTCAACCATGATCCCGAACGCCATCATGGGACCGGAGATCGTGACCCAGTAGTCCATGCGCCCGCAGGGTGAACCCTGCGGGCATTGGCTCAGAATTCGTACTGTTGCAGCGCGTGGACGTCACCGGACAATCGCGCTCTGCCATTCAAACCGGTCAGTTCGACCACAAACAAGCTGGCTGCGACCGTCGCACCGACCTGTTCAATCAACGAAACCGCGGCGCTGACCGTGCCTCCGGTGGCCAGCAGGTCATCAATCACCACTACGCGCTTCCCGTGCAAGTCACGTTCCGTTTGAATGGCGAGTGTGGCTTCGCCGTACTCCAGTGCGTAGGAGCGCTCGACCACGGCTCCGGGTAGTTTGCCGGCTTTGCGAACCATGACAGTTCCGATGTTCAGCGCCAACGCCACCGGTAGGCTGAACAGAAATCCACGGGCGTCCAAGCCCACAATCAGATCCGGCTCGTATTGAGCGGCCAGCTCGGCCAGGGTGTCGACCGCCTGGCGCGCGACGGCTGGATCTTCGAGCATCGGACCTATGTCGTAAAAGGTGATGCCGGGTTTCGGAAACTCGGGGATTTTTGCGATATGTTGGTCGAAATTCATGCAAGGTCCTAGGCGGGCGGGAAAAAGTGATGGCGCACATGATAAGAGCATTGATGCTGGTTTCCACTTTGGTGTTGGCCGGCTGTGCCACCAGCCTCAAAGGTGACGTCTACTCTCGTGATGAAGCGCGCGCTATGGGCACCGTTCAGTACGGCACTATTAACGAAGTCCGCCCCGTCATTATCGAGGGCACGCAAACGGGCGCCGGCGCGGCCGCCGGTGCGGCGATCGGCGGAATCGCCGGCTCAGGTGTTTCCAGTGGGTCGCGTGAAAGCCGCATCGGAGCCATTTTGATCGGAGCGGCGGGTGCGGTCATTGGCAATAAAGCCGAGGATGCGTTGACCAAATCCCAGGGCTTGGAAATGGTGGTGTCGCTGGATGCCGGTCGCGTCATTAGCCTGGTTCAGGCGGTGTCGGCGGTGGACGAATTTGTTCCCGGCCAGCGGGTCAAAGTGATCGGCACGGGCAAGAACACACGCGTCTCGCCCGCCGCCGAATAGCCTATTTTTGGTAGGTGGCCTTCCACTCCTCGTAGGGCATGCCGTAAACCGCTTCACGGGCGTCCGGATCCGAGATCTCGACGCCACGTTCGCCCGCTTCGGCGCGTAGCCACTTGGACAGGCAGTTGCGGCAAAAGCCCGACAGCTCCATCAGGTCGATATTCTGCACGTCGGTTCGTTCTTGTAGGTGCGCCACAAGGCGGCGGAAGGTGGCGGCTTGAATGGCATCTAATTGCTGGTCAGTCACAGGCTCGGTCACGGGCATTCTCCAATAAGTCAGTGGGCGGTTTGGTTGATTTGTAACCTCAACTTCCCTAGTATGCGCACCAGCGTTAGGCGATGACAAACCTCACGGGTGTTTGTCCCTTCCATCAGTGCATCGATGTGACCCTACGTGAATAAAGGGCCCCGTGTGTGGGCCCTTTTTGTTTTGGGGCCCGTGTGGGCCCTTTTTTGTAGCAGGAAGCTATGCAAGGTAAAGCCTTAGAAATTGCGGAATTGTCCCGGCCCGGCGTTGAAGCCTTGGGGTTGGTGCTGTGGGGCGTCGAGCTCGCAGGTTCCGGCAAAGATTTAAAAGTCATCGTTTACATCGACCGCCCCGGCGACGAGGTGGTCAATGTCGACGATTGCGCCGATGCCAGTCGCCAAATCAGCGGCGTGCTGGACGTCGAAGAGCCCATTGCAGAGGCCTACAGCCTCGAAGTCTCAAGCCCTGGCTGGGACCGTCCGCTGTATTCACTCGATCAATACGAGCAAATGGTTGGCTCTGAAGTACGCATCAAACTGCGCTTCCCCTTCGATGGTCGCCGTAATTTCCGCGGGCCGCTGAAGGGCATCGAAGGCGATGAGGTCGTCGTGCAGGTTGATAACGAAGAATATGTTTTGCCCTTTGAGGCGATTGAGCAAGGGCGCGTTGTGCCCCCGAAAGGATAGAAAGGATGGAAGGTAAAGAACTGCTGTCTGTTGTCGAACTGTTCGCCAATGAAAAAGACATCAACAAAGAAATCGTGTTCGAAGCCATGGAGCAGGCCCTGGCCAGCGCCACTAAGAAACGCTTCGAAGACGAAGAGCCGGAAATCCATGTGGTCATCGATCGTGCCACGGGTGATTACCAGACCTTCCGTACTTGGTTGGTTCGCGCGGATGACGAAATGGCCATCCTGGGGTCAGAATTGACCACCGAGGAAGCTCTTGAGCTTGATCCCTCTTTGCAAGTGGGTGACACCCACCAGGAACAGGTCGAGAACGCCGGTTTCGGTCGGATCGAAGCGCAGGCTGCGAAACAGGTTATCGTGCAAAAGATCCGCGAAGCGGAGCGTGAAAAGGTGGTTGCGGAATACGAAGACCGCGTTGGCACCTTGATCAATGGCACGGTAAAGAAAACCACCCGTGACAACGTCATCGTTGACCTTGGCAACAACGCCGAAGGTTTGCTGCCCCGTGAAAACCTGGTCGGTCGCGAGATCTTCCGCATCAACGACCGTATTCGTGCACTGCTCGAAGAAGTCCGCCCCGAAGGCCGTGGCCCGCAGTTGTTGCTGACGCGTACCGCGCCGAAAATGATCATGGAGCTGTTCAAGCTCGAAGTGCCGGAAGTCAGTGAAGAAGTCATTGAAATCCGTGGCGCTGCCCGCGACCCGGGTAGCCGCGCAAAAATCGCCGTGAAAACCAACGACGGTCGTATCGACCCGGTGGGTGCGTGCGTGGGTATGCGTGGTAGCCGTGTTCAGGCCGTATCGAACGAACTGAACAACGAGCGCGTCGACATTGTGCTGTGGGACGACAACCCCGCGCAGCTGGTCATCAACGCCCTAAGCCCGGCCGAAGTGGCGTCGATCGTGATGGACGAAGAAGCCCACACCATGGACGTCGCCGTCGCCGAGGACAACCTGGCCCAGGCCATTGGCCGTGGCGGTCAGAACGTCCGCCTCGCGTCGGAATTGACGGGCTGGAATATCAACATCATGACCCTTGAAGACGCCGATGCGCGTCGCGAAGCGGAAATGGGGCAGTACGTTCAGCAGTTCATGGACTGGTTGGACATTGACGACGAATTGGCTGGCGTGCTGGTCGAAGAGGGCTTCACCACCCTTGAGGAAGTCGTTTACGTGCCCCGCGAAGAAATGCTCGCCATTGAGGGATTCGAAGAAGACCTGGTCGACGCGCTGCGTGACCGCTCACGTGACGCCATGTTGAATCTTGAGCTCGCCCGTGAGGAAAAACTTGAAGGCCGTGAGCCGGCTGAAGACTTGTTAACGATGGAAGGCATGGACCGGGCGACCGCGTTCAAGCTGGCTGAGCAGGATATCCGCACCATGGAAGACCTGGCCGAGCAGGCCGTGGATGACTTGCTCGACATCGAAGGAATGGACGCTGAACGAGCGGCCGTGCTGATCATGAAAGCGCGTGAGCCCTGGTTCGCTGAGTAATTTGGGAGAAAGTTTTGGCTGAAAATACTGTTGCTAAGCTAGCTGAGCTAGTCGGCACACCGATCGATAAATTATTGGGCCAAATGGCCGACGCCGGTCTGTCGCAAAAAGGCGCGCAGGACCCGGTGAGCGAGTCTGAAAAGGCGGCGTTGCTGGCACACCTGAAAAAGTCCCATGGCGGTGACGGCTCAGTGGACCCGGCACGCGTGACCTTGACCCGCAAAACCAACACCAAGCTCAAGCTCGGTGGTGGGCGTGGCGGCAAAACCGTGAACGTCGAGGTGCGTAAAAAACGCACCTACGTCCGTCGCGATGAGCCGGTCGTCGGTGAGCCCGAGGGCACGCCTGCACCTATGGTTGAAGAACCGGCAGTGCCCGCGGTTGAAGCGGTGGCTGAACCCGTCGTCGAACCCGTGGTTGAACCGGTTGTCGAGCCCGTGGTGGAGCCAGTGGCTGAGCCGGTGGTCGAAGCTGCGCCCGAGCCCGTCGCTGAACCTGAGCCTGCCGCTGAAGCGCCCGCAGCGGAACCGGCGGAGCCTGCAAAGCCTGCCGCGCCGCGCGTACCGCGCACGGAAGTCAAAATGGACGACTTGGATCGC
Organism: uncultured Gammaproteobacteria bacterium; assembly: GCA_937139465.1. Lineage (GTDB taxonomy): Bacteria > Pseudomonadota > Gammaproteobacteria > Pseudomonadales > Litorivicinaceae > Litorivicinus. Next base: position 12,623 of record CAKZQE010000049.1, on the reverse strand, counting down.
CTTGCGGCGGCCCGTCGTGCCAACCGTGAGCGCCGTGAAGCCGAAGCCCTGGAGGCCGAAGCACGTCGCAAGAAAAAAGCCGACGATGAATTGCGCGCCAAGGCAGCAGCACAGGCCAAAAGCATTGCTGACGCCCAAGCGGCTGCGGCCAAGGCCGCTGCACCGGCGCCGGACAGCGGTCGTGCCGAGCGCACTCGCCGTTTGCGTCCTGACGCGGCACCGGCCAATAACGATCGCTTCTCCAAGAAGCGGGGCGGTGGCCGTAACCAGCGCGGTCAGCAAGACGATCGTCGCCGCAGTGGCAAGAAGCTAAAAGGCGGTCAGGCTGTTGCGGAAATGTCACAGTCAAACCAGTTCCAGGCGCCGACTGCGCCGATCGTGCGCGAAGTAACCGTGTCCGGCCCCATCACGCCGGGTGAAATTGCCCAGCAGATGGCGGTCAAGTCCGGTGAAGTCATCAAGACCCTGATGAAGATGGGCACCATGTGCACCATCAACCAGGCCATCGACGAAGACACCGCCGAGCTGGTGATCGAAGAGATGGGTCACAAGATCAAGCGCGTGGCCGAGAACCAGATCGAAGAAGCCATCGTTAGCGAAGTGCAGTACGACGAAGCCAAGTCCAAAACCCGCGCCCCTGTGGTGACGGTGATGGGTCACGTTGACCACGGTAAGACCTCACTGCTTGACCGCATTCGCCAGACGCGGGTCACCGCAGGCGAGGCCGGCGGCATCACCCAGCACATCGGTGCTTACCATGTGGACACGCCCAACGGCATGGTCACCTTTATCGATACCCCCGGTCACGCGGCCTTTACCGCCATGCGTGCCCGCGGTGCAGAAGTTACTGACATCGTGATCTTGGTTGTCGCGGCGGATGACGGCGTCATGCCGCAAACCGAGGAAGCGGTCCAGCACGCACGTGCCGGCGGCGTTCCCTTGGTCGTGGCCGTCAACAAAATGGACAAAGAGCAAGCCGACCCGGATCGTGTCAAAAACGAGCTGGCGCAGCGTGACGTGATCCCAGAAGCCTGGGGTGGTGACACGCAGTTTGTTCACGTATCGGCCGTCACAGGCGAGGGCGTGGACCAGCTGCTAGAAGCGGTCCTGCTGCAGGCTGAATTGATGGAATTGAAAGCCGTTGCCGATGGCCCGGCTACGGGTACCGTGGTCGAATCGCGCCTGGACAAGGGCCGCGGCCCGGTGGCCACCGTGCTGGTTCAAAACGGCACGTTGCGTAAAGGCGATGTCGTCTTGGCCGGTGACCAGGTCGGTAAGGTTCGCGCGTTGATCGACGAAAATGGCAAGCAAATCGCTGAAGCCGGCCCGTCCATCCCGGTCGAAGTCCTTGGCCTTGCCGGTACCCCGGACGCGGGTGACAACTTCCTAGTCGCCGAGAGCGAGCGTAAAGCCCGTGAAGTGGCGGAGTACCGCCGCGATCGCGCGAAAGAACAGGAACAGCGTCGCCAACAAGCGGCCAAGCTGGACCAGATGTTTGCCAACATGGGTGCCGAAGAAGTTCAGGTCCTCAACATTGTCTTGAAGACCGACGTGCGCGGCACCTTGGAAGCGTTGACCGCCCAGATCGAGAAGCTCTCGACTGAGGAAGTGAAGGTTAATGTCATCAGCTCAGGTGTCGGTGGTATCACGGAAAGTGACGCCAACTTGGCATTGTCTGCTGGCGCCATCGTGATCGGCTTTAACGTTCGTGCGGACACAGCGTCACGCAAGATCATGGAGCGCGAGGACATGGATTTGCGCTACTACAGCGTGATCTACGACATCATCGACGACATCAAGCAAGCGATGTCTGGCATGTTGAGCCCCGAGTTGCGCGAAGAAATCGTCGGTATCGCCGAAGTGCGCGACGTCTTCAATTCACCGAAGTTTGGCCAGGTTGCCGGCTGCATGGTGGTCGAAGGAACGGTTTACCGCCAGAAGCGCATCCGTGTTCTGCGCGACAATATCGTGGTCTACGAAGGCGAGCTGGAAAGCTTGCGTCGCTTCAAAGACGACGTGCAGGAAGTCCGCAACAACATGGAATGTGGTATCGCGGTTAAGGCCTACAACGACGTCAAGCCCGGTGACAAGATCGAAGTCTTCGACACCAAAGAATTCGCGCGGACGCTATAAATGGCGCGCGAGTTCAAACGGGCCGATCGCCTGGGGGAGCAAATCCAGCGGGAACTGGCCGAATTACTCCAGTTCCATTCGCGGGTCCATTTGCCGGGCTTGGTCACGGTCAGCGGCGTTAAGCTGAGCCGTGACATGGGCTATGCCGATGTCCACATCAGCGTACTGGGTGGTGGCGACGATGCCCCGGCCATCGCGCTTGAGGGCATCCAGTCTCAAAAAGGGTACCTGCGCACCGAGCTGAGCCAGCGCTTGCACGTGCGCCGGGTGCCGGAACTGCGCTTTTATGGGGACAACACCCAAGAAGACGCGGCCCGCATGGCCGAGCTCATCAGTAAAGCTCGCGCCGGCGATTCAGACATTTCCGAGGAATAAACACATGGGACGTCGCAGAAAGCCGCGCGGTCGTCGGTTCGATGGCGTATTGCTGCTAGATAAGCCCCAGGGCATCACCAGCAACGAAGCGCTTCAAACCGTTAAACGGATTTACAACGCTGACAAAGCCGGCCACACGGGGTCGTTGGATCCCTTGGCGACAGGCATGTTGCCGATACTGTTTGGCGAGGGCACCAAGTTGTCGCGCCTGCTCCTAGAAGCCGACAAGGTCTACACCACCCGAGCTAAATTGGGCGTGACCACGGATTCGGGCGACTCGGACGGTCAGGTCCTGGAAACCAAAGCGGTGCCGGCGATCAGCGACGAGCAGCTGGAAAGTGTTCTTGCCGGGTTCCGCGGCGAGGGCACTCAAATTCCGAGCATGTTCTCGGCGCTGAAAAAAGACGGTAAGAAGCTGTACGAGTTGGCTCGCGAGGGCATCGAAGTCGAGCGCGAACCGCGCCCGATCAACATCTTTGAGCTGACATTGCTCGGTCGCGGCGACGACTGGATCGAGTTGAAAGTGCACTGCTCCAAAGGGACCTACGTCCGCACCCTGGTCGAGGACATTGGTCAGGCTTTAGATTGTGGCGCACATGTGGTTGAATTGCGCCGCACGAACGTGGCGGGGTTCCAACCCGAGGCCATGGTCACACTGGATGCACTGAATTTACTGCGCGATGAGAAAGCCTTCGCCGAGATGGACGCACACTGCGGCCCCATCAACTCGTTGGCCGATCATTTGCCACGCTTTGAATTGACCGCCGAAGAAGTTCGCTGGGTCGTTCAAGGGCAAGGACTTCTGATTCCTGGCGCGCCGACTAGCGGCGACCTGGCGTTGGTGGATGCCGAGGGCCAATTAGTGGCGCTTGGCGCAATGATGGATGACGGTCGGGTTGGTCCGACGCGGTTGTTGATCGCGGGTCAATAATGACCCAACAAGGTGACTGCAGATATGCGCGGTCACCGGGGCAATATCGCCCTTTAGGCATATTCCATAGGAGGAAATCGCCATGCTGACAGCTGAAGCAAAAGCTGCAATCGTCGAAAAATTCGGCCGTGTTGCAAACGACACCGGATCACCGGAAGTTCAGGTCGCTCTGTTGACCGCTAACATTGAAGCCCTGCAGGGTCACTTCAAAAAGAACATCCACGATCACCACAGTCGTCGCGGTTTGATCCGTATGGTTAACCAGCGTCGTAAGCTGCTGGATTACCTCAAGGGCAAGAGCGTTGATCGCTACTCAGCCCTGATTAAAGAGCTTGGCCTACGCCGCTAAGCACTTAAAAAAATGGCCCGCATGTGCGGGTCATTTTCGTTGGAAGGAATGGAAAATTGACTATTGTAAAAAAGACGTATGAATTCGGCGGCCAGACCGTCACCTTGGAAACCGGCCGCATCGCGCGCCAGGCATCCGGTGCCGTGATGGTCACCATGGGCAAGACCCAGTTGCTGGCTACCGTGGTTGCTAAAAACGACGTAAAGCCCGGCCAGGACTTTTTCCCGCTCTCGGTTCACTACCAAGAAAAAACCTACGCAGCCGGCCGTATCCCCGGTGGCTACTTCAAGCGTGAAGGCCGTCCCACGGAAACCGAAACCCTGATTTCGCGTTTGTGCGACCGTCCTATCCGTCCGTTGTTCCCCAAAGGCTTCATGAACGAAGTTCAGGTCATCCTGACCGTGATGAGCGCGGAACCCGGTCGTGACGCTGATATTGCGGCGATGATTGGCCAGTCAGCGGCATTGGCCGTCTCTGGTATCCCCTTCAATGGCCCCATTGGTGCCGCCAAAGTTGGCTTCAGCGAGTCAGGTGAATACATCCTGAACCCGAGCCTGGCACAGCTGGAAACCAGCCGCCTGGAAATGGTCGTGGCCGGTACTGCCGATGCGGTGTTGATGGTTGAGTCAGAAGCCGAAGAGCTGACCGAAGACCAGATGTTGGGTGCGGTGTTGTTCGCCCACGAAGAAATCCAAGAAACCATCGAAGTCATCAAGGCCTTCGCCGCCGAAGCTGACATCAAGCCGATGGCCTGGACTGCGCCGGAAGAAGACCTGGGCCTGAAAGCCTTGGTTGCGCCCTATGCTGAAAAAGTCGCTGCGGCCTACCGCATCACTGACAAGATGGAGCGTTACGACGCCCTCGGCGCGATCCGCGCTGAAGCCATCGCTGAGTTGGTTAACGACGACTACAACGCTGAATCCATTGGCAGCGGCATCGCTAAACTGGAAAAAACCAGCGTGCGCGAAGCCGTGTTGAACGGTGAGCCCCGTATTGATGGCCGTGATCACACCACCGTGCGTCCGATCGCGGTAGAGGTCGGCGTCTTAGACCAGACCCACGGCAGTGCACTGTTCACACGTGGTGAGACTCAGGCAATCGTCGCGGCGACACTGGGCACGCTGAAAGATTCTCAGCACCTGGATACGTTGCACGGTCACATCACTGACCGCTTTATGCTGCACTACAACTTCCCTCCCTTCTCGGTGGGCGAAGCGGGCTTCATGGGCGGACCGAAGCGTCGCGAAATTGGCCACGGCCGTTTGGCGCGTCGTGGTGTTCAGGCTGTTTTGCCGAGCGAAGAAGACTTCCCCTACGCGCTGCGTGTGGTGTCTGAAATCACTGAATCCAACGGTTCATCGTCAATGGCGTCGGTATGCGGCACCTCGTTGGCACTGATGGACGCGGGTGTTCCCCTGCGCGCGCCGGTGGCGGGTATTGCCATGGGTCTGGTTAAGGACGGCGAGCGTTTCGCAGTCTTGACCGACATCCTGGGCGACGAAGACCACCTCGGCGACATGGACTTCAAAGTGGCCGGTACCGCCGAAGGCGTGACCGCACTGCAGATGGACATCAAGATCGAAGGCATTAACGAAGAAATCATGGAAAAGGCACTGCAGCAGGCAATGACTGCGCGTTTGCACATCCTTGATGAAATGAACAAGGTCATCAAAGAATCACGCTCGGAGCTGGCAGCGACCGCACCGCGCATGAGCACCATGAAGATCGACTCGGACAAGATCCGTGACGTGATCGGTAAGGGCGGCGCGGTGATTCGCGACCTGACCGAAAAATCGGGTGCGTCCATTGATTTGGATGACGACGGCACGGTGCGCATCTACGCCGCCAGCCAAGACAGCGCTGACATGGCCAAGCAGATGATCCTTGCGATCACCGCAGAAGCTGAAGTCGGCAACATCTACGAAGGCACGGTTGCTCGTATCGTCGACTTTGGCGCCTTTGTGACCATTCTGCCCGGCAAGGACGGACTGGTTCACATCAGCCAAATCAGCGAAGAGCGTGTCGAGAAAGTCACGGACTACCTGTCCGAAGGCCAGACCATTAAGGTCAAGGTCTTGGACGTCGACGCCCGCGGCCGTATCAAGCTGTCAATGCGTGACCTAGACGCCGAATAAGCCGGTCGACAGGGGTGCGTTAACGCGCACCACAACAAGGGAGCCAGCGTTACGCTGGCTTTTTTGTGCCCGGTGCTTTTTCCGTGGCGGACAACATGGCCGCCGCAAATACCAATGCGGCGCCCACTAGGGCGACCCAGGTATGGGTTTCGCCAAAGATAACCGCCGTCACGGCCAGCACGAACACCGATTCCAAGTTCAGAATAAAGGACGAATCCTGGTGATTGAGCCCGCGCTGGGCTTTGATCTGCAACAAAAACCGGGCCCCGGTCAGCGCAACCCCCGCCAGCCCCAGCCATAGCCAGCCGTCGAGTGTGGCATCGCTAAACTGAGCGACCGGCTCGACCACCAGTGACACGGCCAGCAACCCTGCCCCGGTTGTGAGCATCTGTCCAAAGCCCACGGTAACGGTATCGGCGCCGCGCGCTTGATGGTTAATCAGGGTGATCTGCCAGCCAAAGGCCACGGCCGCCCCGGCAAACAGCAAAAAGTTATCCAGATGGAAGTCTGGCGCCATTAGCGCACCGCCGCCTAGGGCAAGTGCTAGGCGGCGTTTAAACCCCGTGCCAACGCGTTCGCCGAAGAACCATTGGCTGTACAGCGGTGACAGCACCATGCCCGCGGCTATGACAAAGCCAGCGAGTCCGAGCTCGCTCGAACGCGCCACTGCCAAGACCCACAACACCGTCGATATCAGCATCACAACGCCAATCAGGCAGCTGGCGCGAAAGGCTCGCCAGTCAAAACGCCGTATGGCAAAGGGGATCAGCAGCAGGCCGACGGCCAAAAAACGCATCCCCATAAAGGCGAGGGGCTCGAAATAGTCGAGTCCGATCTTGGTGACCGGCCAGCCCCAGGCCGCGAGGAACGCGACCAGCAACAACAGCAGCCTAGCCTGGGGGCGAGTCACGGGTGTCAGCCGCCGGTTTTGTTGGCGCGATTCTTACGGGCCTCTTTCGGGTCGATCAGCAGTGGACGGTAGATCTCGATGCGTTCACCGGCGGCCATGACGCGGGCGTCCGGCGACTTTTCGGTTTTGCCCCAGACGCCCATCTTTGCGCTGTCGAGATCAATCTCGGGAAATTCGACCAGGATTCCGCTGGCCTTGACCGCTTCGGTCATCGTGGTGCCATCGGCCACGTCGACTTTGAGGATCAACTGGCGCTTGGGGGTGGCATAGGCCACTTCGATACAAATCATGCATATATCTCGTCGGCGCGGTCGCAAAACGCACCTACCATGGTGTTTGCGACCTGAGTAAATACGGGCCCCAGGGCCATGGCCGTAAGCTTTCCACCCATATCAAAGGACAGGTTCAGAGCCACTTCGCAGGCGCCGTCGGTCTTTGGCGTAAAGGTCCACTCGCCATGGAAGTGCTTAAACGGCCCTTCGACCAGCGACAGGGTGATGGATTCAGGGCGGACACGGTCATTGCGCGTGGTAAAGGCGTGGCGCAATCGGCCCTTTGCGAGGTTGAGCTCCGCCACCATTTGGCTGGAGGTCTTTTCAAGCACGGTCGCACCGGCGCACCAGGGCAAAAAATCAGGGTAACGTTCAACATCATCGACAACGTCGAACATCTGTTCGGCGCTATGAAAGACGAGGGCAGTTTTGGCGATGGTTTTCATGGGGCGAGAGTGTAGCCGATCACGTCAATACATTGAATTTTGGTGCATTGGGCGTATGCTCAGCGCCGCATGAGTAAGAAACCTAGCAAAGGCGGCATGCCCGCCATCGCACGTAATAAACGCGCCGCATTTGAATACCACATCGATGAAAAATTCGAGGCGGGGTTGGTCCTGCAAGGTTGGGAAGTGAAGAGCTGCCGGGCCGGCAAGGTCCAGCTCACCGACACCTACGTGGTCATGCGCGACGGCGAGGCGTTTTTATTGAACGCTCACATTCAGCCGCTGAACACGGCGTCTACGCACGTGGTCGCGGACCCTGAACGCACACGCAAACTGCTGTTGCACCAAAAAGAGCTGGGCAAGATCCACAGTGCGCTGACCGGCAAAGGCCGCGCCTGCGTCGGACTGGCAATGTATTGGAAGGGCAAGAACATCAAGGTCGAAATCGGCTTGGCCACCGGTAAAAAAATGCACGACAAGCGCCAAACTGAAAAAGATCGTGACTGGAACCGCGAGAAAGGCCGCGTGTTACGAGCCAACACCAAATAGCGTCACGGGCACTGCTCCCCGGGCAGTGTCGGCGCCCTCAGCGCATCCTCAATGACTTCCCGTCCAACTCGCCCGTACAGATCGACCACCAGGCGTGGGGGATTCGCCAGCTGAAAACTGTGTACCCAATAGTCCATGGGAAAACGTAAGCCAATACCCGATTCACGCCAGGCCGTTTTGATGGGGCTGGGCAGCGTGGGGCAGGGCATGGACTGCAGCGTGCCTGGAAAACTCAGCCACAGGGATTGCTCATCAAAACTGGCGCGGTAGGGAAGGTTCCTGTCCAGATCATAGACCACGCGTATGCGGTCGTCGTAGTGGTGGTGGCGGACGTCCAAGACGACCCAATGGCTTGCCGTCGAAGCCGCCATGGCGAGATGGGAAGCCAGTAGTAGCGCCCATGTGGCGGTGTGTTTGAGCATTGCCAGAGCCGTACCAGGTTTGTGATACGCTAGAGGTATCACAAGTGGGTGCGCATGGCGAATTATCTGTTAAAACGGGGAAATCTCTGGTGGGTTCAGCGCAAGTTTCCGGTTGATGTCAAAGATCAGCTGGGCACGTTTTTCCGTAAGTCGCTGGCCACCGACGATGAAACCCAAGCGCGGGCAGCCGTTGTCCAGCGCATGCGCGAATTCGATGCCCTGATTGCCCAGGTGCGCCTGTCCCGCGACGAGGGCGATCTGTTTGCCAATGCCGATGAAAACCCCGCCCTCGATCAAATGCTTGCTCGCTATCAGGGCCAAGTGCTCAGCGGCCTGTCCAATGCGGCCCAGCGTCGCCACTTACGGGTGCTTGAGGCCTTTGGTGAATTCGTCGGGCTCGGTTTAACCGCACAACAGGTCAGCCAACGCGGCCGAGCCGTGGTCGAGCAGTGGCTGTTGCCCACCTATGGGCACACCGATGCCGGCCGACGCGCGCTGAACGTGCTGATCGCGTTCTACGACTGGGTGGTTGATAGTGGCTATGCGCAGCCGCCCAATGCATTCAGTGGTTACCGAATTAAGCCCATCAAAAGCGTCGTGGTGTCGCGCAAGGCGTGGACGGCCGAGGAGTGCGAGCGCGTGCTGTCGAGTCTGCTGGCCGAGGCCGAACGACCCGCCAACGTGCTGGCCCGCGACAACGCGTGGCGCCTGGCTTGGGTCGTGCTGCTGGGGTTGTTCTCGGGGGATACCTTGCACCAGGTCTGCGAGGCGCAGCGTCAATCGCAGTTTAAGGATTTGCCTGCAAGCTGGCACAAGACCCGAGCGGCTTGGCCTGAGGTGGACAGTTATTGGGTGCCTGGATTGTCGCCGGGCGGTCCTGACGGTCGCCGATCGTGGCAGTTGCAAAAGGCGCTGGGGCGCCGGTTGACGTCGTTACCCGGAAGTCTGACTTATACCGGGCTGCGGCATGCGGCGAATAATGGGGTGAAGCCTGATTTCGAGCCGTGGCTTGCACGGTTGCAAGCCATCGACTTAACGCCTGCTCAGGCGTAGTGGCAAAGGTAGGCGGTCGGTTCGTCTACTTTGACGTCAAATTCCTGTTCGGCGGGGACTTCAAACTGACTGCCCGGCTGGAAGGTTTGGAAGTCGGCATCGGCTTTGCGCTTGATCGTCAGTGCGCCGGTAATGACGGACATGGTTTCGTGCTGTGAGGTCGCAAAGGTGTAGTGTCCGGGCTGCATGACGCCGACGGACTGCTTGCCTTGATTGCTGTCGAATCCGATCGAGACGACGCCGTCATCAAAGTAACGGTTTACTTGCATGCTCAATTCCTTGAGTTCGTGTTGGCAGTCAAAGTTACCCCAAGCGCTGGGGGCTGTCCTCACAATTTATTCATCTGTCGCTTGTGTTTGTGCCGAATCGGCCTAACATTGGAGACATGGGGGCGCACTGGTTTCGACGTCAGTGACAAAACCTATTGTGCATGCCGAGCGGTTCCAACAGCGTTCGTAAATCCAACTGATGGGCTTTGTTAGCATAACTGCCAACGACGAAAACTACGCTCTAGCCGCTTAAAGGTTAGACTGCAAAGCTTGCTCGGCTCTGGGTGGGTGGCGCAGTAATTTACAGAGCCTGGCGTGGAGTACCTGGTCCGGGGACAAAGCGTAAGATCGAAATGGACTCGCCCCAAGCTTCCTGGCCTTCGGACAGCGGACGGGTTAACTATAAAGAATGGCCTAAGCATGTAGATCAGTAGGCAGAGTGCTAGCGGACGCGGGTTCAATTCCCGCCGTCTCCACCAAATCGGAAAACAAAAAAGGGCCCCAAGCGACAGCGCGGGGTCTTTTTTTGTTTTCCTTTTGCGTGGTTGTATCGCGGAATTGAAGCCGCGGGACGCGGTGTTGATCCACTCTGATCAAGACAGCCAATACACGAGCGATGACTGGGCTAGGCTTCTAAAATCTCACGGCCATAAGGCCGGCATGAGTCGACGGGGAAACTGTCACGACAACGCGGTTGCGGAAAGTTGTTTCCAGTTCCTAAAGCACGAGCGAATCAAGCGTCGAATTTACCCAACACGGGCCGAAGCGAGGGCGGACGTGTTGGATTACATCGAAATGTTTTACAACCCAAAACGTCGGCATGGTGACAGCGATATGCTGTCCCCGACAGACTATGAACATCAATACGAAAGGCGGCTGTTGAGTGTTTAGAGAACTGAGGGCGATTCAGTGGCCGTTCAGGAAACCCGCATGATTTTTCCTTCCCGGTTCTTTATTTTAGGATGCGCGCTTAATATAAAATAAAGATGAGCCTTATTTTAGGTTCGAGGCAGGCAGGATGAAGCGAGAACTCCAAGGCAGACACGTGACCATATCGACGGTGGGTGAGAAGGCCCGGGCTTTCGTGCCCGCGCAGCTGCCCCCGCGTCCACCCGTCGACTGGACGCCGGAGCTGCGCAGTAAGTTCGACCAGGCATTACTGGCGCTCGGTCGGCTGGACAGCGTCTCGACGCTGTTGCCGGACACCTCGCTGTTCCTCTACATGTACGTCCGTAAGGAAGCGGTGCTCTCCTCGATGATCGAGGGAACGCAGTCGTCCCTGTCGGATCTGCTGCTGTTCGAACTGGATCAAGAGCTCGGCGTTCCGCTGCATGATGTGCGGGAGGTCAGCAACTATGTTGCGGCCCTCGACCATGGTCTTCGGCTGCTGGAGGAAGGTCTGCCGCTGTCGCTACGCTTGTTCCGTGAGATTCACGGTGTACTGCTGACCAAGGGCCGGGGCAGCAATCAAACCCCTGGCGAATTTAGGCGTAGCCAGAACTGGATTGGCGGCACCCGGCCGGGCAACGCGGCCTTCGTTCCACCTCCGGCCGAAGAGGTACTGGATTGCATGAGCAAGTTGGAGCTCTTCCTCCATGACCAACCGGAGCCGACCCCGGTTCTACTTAAGGCAGCGCTGGCCCATGTGCAGTTCGAGACGATCCACCCATTTCTGGACGGTAACGGCCGTCTGGGGCGTTTGCTTATCACGTTACTGTTGTGCGAGCAGAAAGTGTTGCGGGAGCCGATGCTTTACCTCAGCCTCTATTTCAAGACGCACCGCCAGTATTATTACGAGCTGCTCAACAACGTGCGCATGACCGGTGATTGGGAAGCTTGGCTCGACTTCTTTGCCGAGGCCGTGATCGTCACCGCCACCCAGGCGGTGGAAACGGCCCAGCAGCTTCTCGACCTGTCGAACCAGGATCGTGACAAGATCAGTGGCCTCGGACGGGCGGCTTCATCCACCCTGCAGGTCCACCGAGCACTCATGGAGCATCCCATCGCCACCTCGGGCTCGTTGGTGGAAAAGACCGGCATCACCCCGGCCACAGTCAACAAGGCGCTCGGCCACCTGGAGCAACTCGGCATCGTCAAGGAGCTGACCGCCCAGAAACGAAACCGCCTGTTCAGCTATACGGGCTATATCGAGATCATGAGTCGTGGCACGGAACTGCCGGGCAGGTAGGTCGATTCAATTCCCCCTTTTCGGAATCGAATCAGATCCGTTGGGAGATGGTTCTTGGCATCCGTCGGGGTTTCGTTGATTACTACAAACAGCTTGAGGGTCGCAGAGCTTGTGTGGTTTTGTCAGGACCCAACGATCGATCGAATGCGGCTGCTGGGTGCCCGGTTCATTAAATGGCTAAACGCAGCGCCTCCTAAGTAGGCTCCGGCTACAATAAGCAGTGGGCTTTCAGTTAACAGCTGCATCAAAGCAATGAACAAAATGTGCGACAGATAAACGCCAAACTGCAATCTGCCGAAGTTATTAATTAGGGCGCTCTGCGGTAGGAGCGATACCGATGACAATAGAAGGGTAGATGCTCCTATCCCGATTAGATAAGGAAGTCCGAAGCTATTCGGCGCAGCTACCGCTCCCACTACTGTGACGATTACGATCGTTCCAACAGCGGCGGTTCTGCAGTTTTTTAAATCTCTGAGCGCCGCCCCAATTATGAGTCCAATGAAAAGCGCTGGAATGGCGTGTATGTATTGCATAAGGGGTTCGGAGGTTACCGCACTACGAATTGCATCAGCATAGAGCAACCATACCAAT
>CAKZQE010000048.1 GCA_937139465.1 uncultured Gammaproteobacteria bacterium | reverse complement strand
ATCTCGAGGGTTTTCTGAATGATCGCCAATAATGGGGCGTCCATGGAGTTCCTTAGCAGGCAGGGTGTGCGAAAAGTATCCCGTGTTCGATGTGATATGAGTAGCATTTTTTCAGTCATCGGTGTCTAGGCGGTTTACCATGCAACCGTGGCCGACCCCGTATAAAAGTTCGAATAGGAAATCCGATATGTCGCTTGTCTTTGCCGAAAACCTGAGCCGTTTGGGCACCGAATCCGCGTTTGAAATCCTGGCTCGGGCCCAAGCCCTGGCAGATCAGGGCGTGGACATGATTAACCTTGGGATCGGTCAGCCTGATTTTCGGACGCCCGAGCACATTGTCGAGGCGGGGATCAAGGCCCTGCGCGATGGTCACCACGGATACACCCCCGCCAATGGGTTGCCGGTGCTGCGCGAGGCGGTTTGCGCGGACCTGCATCGCCGTCATCAGGTCGAGGTCAATCCGGATCATGTCGTCGTGGTGCCCGGGGGCAAGCCGACCCTGTTTTTTGCGATTCTGATGTTCGGTGAGCCGGGGGCGGAAATCATCTATCCCAACCCGGGCTTTCCGATTTATGAGTCGATGATCAAGTATTCAGGCGCCACACCCGTGCCCATGTCCCTGAAGGAGGACAACGGCTTTGCTTTTTCAGCCGACGAGGTGCTGGCACAGATCACGCCGAACACGCGTTTGATCATCATTAATTCGCCGGCCAACCCGACCGGCGGCGTCACGCCCCGGGCTGAAATTGACGCCTTGGTGGCGGGGCTTGAGGACCACCCGCAGGTGGCGGTGCTGTCCGATGAGATCTATTCGAACATGCTCTATGGCGGGCGTGAGCACGTCAGTTTGTTGCAATACCCCAGTATTCGAGACCGCTTGATCATGTTGGATGGCTGGTCCAAGACCTACGCCATGACGGGCTGGCGCCTGGGTTACGCGGTGTGGCCGCAAGCCATGGTCGAACCGGTCAAGCGCCTGTGCATTAACGATCATTCCTGTGTCAACGCCGCCACCCAGTTCGCGGGCCTGGCCGCGCTGACGGGGCCCCAGGACGCGGTGCATGACATGCTGGCCCAGTTCGACCAGCGCCGGGAGCGTATTGTTGGGTTGTTGAACGCGTTGCCCGGGGTGTCCTGCACCGATGCGGCGGGGGCGTTTTACGCCTTTCCTAACATCACAGGAACCGGCATGACCTCGGCCCAGGCTCAGGATTTGATTCTGGAAAAAGCCGGGGTCGCGTCCATCAGCGGCACTGCGTTTGGGGCCTCAGGCGAGGGGTACCTGCGTTTTTCCTACGCCAACTCCCTGGACAACATTGACGAGGCGATGCGCCGCATTGGCGACCTGCTGGGGCGTTAGTCGTCGATCAGCAGGACGATCAGGCGCTTCGGTCCGTGCACGCCATAGGCCAGCACTTGGGCAATGTCGGCGCTTTTTGACGGCCCGGACACCAGCAGCGCGTTGGTGGGCAGGGCATCGGCCCAGCCCTGCTGGGTCAACACTTCGGTGAAGGTGTTGCCAATCATTTTTCCGTCCAACAGGGCGATGTGAACGGGGGGCACAAGGCTCATTAGGCGCGGTTCTTCAGGGGTTGGCCACATCACCAACGAGCCCGTTTCGGCGATGCCGCCGCGGGTGCTGGTAAAGGCCGCATCAACCTCACTGAACAGTGCGCCTTTCCAGTCGCCGATAGGCGCGTCGTAGCGGCGCACGTCGCCGTCGATGGCGTCAGCGGCTTGGTCGGCGATTGCGCCCGTGCCAACCAACATGCGCTCAAAGCCGTTGTCGCGGCAGACCTGCCCTAGCGCAGCTGCCCAGGCATCGCGTTTGACGCGAATCACCTCGCCGTGAACGCTCTCGATCATCTGCTGAAACTTGTCCAGCCGCTCGTCGTCGCCCCACTGCTTGTCCAGGTGCACGGCCAGGTCGGGTTCGCCGGCGTCACTGGCAATCCAGTGGGTCTGAAGGCGGGCTAAAATACGGTCGCGGGCGTTCATCGCTTGTCCTTCATCATCTCGTGCAGGGTTTTCTTCGCCAGTGCTGGCTTGATCCGGGTCTTGGTCCAGGGGCCGATGGCTCGTTCCGCCAGCGGCTTACGC
>CAKZQE010000047.1 GCA_937139465.1 uncultured Gammaproteobacteria bacterium | reverse complement strand
CCCGGCGCTTGGCGCGTTGACTACCAGATTTGCTCGGAGCAACTGGCACCCAAGGTGCTAACGGCGAGCATCTACACCGAGCGCCGGTTCAGTGACCATGCGCCGGTGATTGTCGACTACGACCTGGATCTCTAACGCCAGGGTTTACCCGGCCGCTAGGGCCGCACGCTGGGCTTCAAACAGCCCCTGGGTGCCGCTCTCGGCCAGGTCCAACAGCTGATTCAACTGGGTGCGGTCAAATACTTCACCCTCTGCGGTGCCCTGAATTTCAACCAACCCTTTGCCTTCTAGGGCAATGACGTTCATGTCGGTGTCGGCGCTTGAATCTTCGTCGTAGTCCAAATCCAGCACCGGGGTGCCTTTGAAAACGCCGACGCTGATCGCAGCCATCATGCCGATTACCGGATCATCGTTGAGCAGCTTGTCACGCTGCAGGCCATTGAGGGCATCCACCACCGCCACAGCGGCGCCGGTAATGGCTGCACAGCGGGTGCCGCCGTCTGCCTGAAGGACATCGCAATCGACAATGATTTGGCGTTCGCCCAGCTTTTTCAGATCAATCATCGCCCGTAACGAACGACCGATAAGGCGCTGAATTTCCACCGTGCGGCCCTGCTGCTTGCCGCGGGCGGCCTCGCGCCCCATGCGCGTGTGCGTCGAACGCGGCAACATGCCGTATTCAGCCGTGACCCAGCCCTGCCCCTTGCCGCGTAAAAAACGTGGCACGCCTTCCTCGACCGTGGCCGTGCACAGCACTTTGGTGCGCCCGATACTGATCAGCACACTGCCCTCGGCGTGGCAGGTAAATTGACGTTCGATTTTGACGTCACGAAGTTGGTCGACGGCTCGTTGGCTTGGGCGCATGCTGGCTCCTTAAAGGCGATGAGCCGCCACCATACCGACTCGTCAGGCAACCGCAAGACACAACGCCCTTCCGTCACCGCGATAGAAAACCTCGACAGGAACATGCTAGAACCCAGCGCTCAACATTCAGCATAGAGGAACCAGTTGCGTGCCAGTCATTAAGGTGGGTATTAACGGTTTCGGCCGCATCGGGCGCCTAGCCATGCGCGTCATTGCAGAGCACCCCGGGATGTCCTGCGTGGCGATCAACGACCCCGCTGGGGACGCCAGCACCCAGGCGCACCTGATGAACTTTGATAGCGTGCACGGTCGCTGGTCCCGCGAGATGCGCGCGCACGACAACGCGCTCTGGCTCGACGGTGAGCGCATCGCCTTCAGTCAGAACACGGCCGTCGCCGACACGGACTGGTCCGGGTGTGACCTGGTGCTGGAGTGCAGTGGCAAGGTCAAAACGGTTGCCAAGCTCACTGCCTATTTGGATCAGGGCGTGCAACGCGTGGTCGTCAGTGCGCCGGTCAAAGAGCCAGGGGCGCGTAACATCGTCATGGGCGTCAATCACCACGACTGTGATCCATCGGACCGCATTCTTACGGCGGCCTCATGCACGACCAACTGCATCGCCCCCGCCATCAAGGTCATCCAAGAAACCTTTGGCATCAAACACGCCAGCATCACCACTATTCACAGCCTTACCAACACTCAAACCATTATTGACGCGGCCCACAAAGACCTGCGCCGGGCGCGCTCCTGTGGCACATCGTTGATCCCGACCTCGACCGGTTCAGCCACCGCCATTGTGGAAATCTTTCCAGAATTGGCTGGCCGCATCGATGGAATTGCCATCCGCGTTCCCCTGACCAATGCGTCGATCACTGACTGCGCGATCGAGCTGCACGAGCCCACCACCATCGAGGCCGTGAATGCGGCCCTGAAACACGCCAGCGAAAACGAGCTGAGCGGCGTACTCGGCTTCGAAACCCGCCCACTGGTATCGGTGGACTACCAAACGGATCCGCGCAGCAGCATCGTTGACGCGCCCTCAACCAACGTCATTAACGGCACCCAGGTCAAACTGATGCTGTGGTATGACAATGAATGGGGCTACGCCAATCGCACGGTGGAGCTGGCCCACTGGGCCATGACGCAGAACGCATGAGTTCCGCACGGCGGCAATACGCCGTTATCACCGGCGGCTATTGGGGCTTTACCCTGACCGACGGCGCCCTGCGCATGCTGGTGCTGCTGCACTTTTACGAGCTCGGCTACGGCCCTTTAGCAATTGCCAGCCTGTTTTTGTTCTACGAAATGTTCGGCATCGTCACCAACCTGGCGGGCGGCTACATCGGCGCGCGCTTCGGCCTCAATCGCACGCTGCACCTGGGCATGGCGCTTCAGATCGCGGCGCTGCTCGCCATGGGATTCGCGGCGGGGTGCTTCGTTCCGGCGGCGGTGGCCGTGGACGTCAAGAAACTGGTGGATGGTCGGCATCCGAATCCGCATTTTGCCAAGCTCTGCG
>CAKZQE010000046.1 GCA_937139465.1 uncultured Gammaproteobacteria bacterium | reverse complement strand
CTCAGGTTTCAGACCGTGTTAAGCAGTTGGTTAAGACGGCCCGTAAAGCCGCTTGAGTAACGAACTGATCCTGATCGGCAGGATCGGATCGCCTTGGGGCATCCAAGGCTTTAACTGGATCCAGCTCTACACGGACGACCCCAAGCAGGCTTTTAATTATCGCCCTTGGACCCTGCGCAGGCCGCATCCGGTTAAAAAAGGTCAGTACCTTGGTGAAGACTGGGTTATTGACCGACCGAAAGGTAAGGCGCAGGCGAAAGGCTGGGTGTGCAAGTTGGCGCCCGATGCTGATCGTAACCAGGCTGAGTCCAACAAAGGATTCGAAGTGTGGGTGCCGCTTGGCAGCTTGCCTGATCTTCCGGGTGACGAGTTTTATCACCATCAGCTCACGGGCTTGCGTGTGGTGAATGGCAACGGCATCGATTTCGGTGTGGTGGCCAGCGTCATGGAAACCGGTGCAAACGACGTGCTAGTGGTGGCGGCGGATGCCGGTTCAGTGGATGACGCGGAACGGTTGATCCCTTGGATTGACTCGGCTGTTTTGTCGGTCGACCTAGACGGCGGCGTTATCCACGTCGACTGGGACGAGGCCTTCTAGGGTGCGATTCGGCGTGGTGACTCTGTTCCCCGAATGGGTTGAGCAGGTGACATCGGTTGGCGTGCTCGACAAGGCAAATCGACAAGGACTGATCTCGGTCACGGGCTTCAACCCACGGGATCATGCCACGGACAACCATCGCTCGGTCGATGAGCGCCCGTTTGGTGGCGGCCCGGGGATGTTGATGCAGATCAGCACCACCGAGGCGGCGATTAAGGACGCTCGTTCGGCACTGCCAGATGCGCCGGTGGTTTATTTGTCGCCGCAGGGCAGGCGATTGGATCAGGCGCTGGTAGCCGAACTGGCGCGACTTCCCGAGCTGATTTTGTTGGCCGGGCGGTATGAAGGGGTTGACGAACGCTTAGTCGACGCCGAAGTGGATTTAGAAGTCTCGCTGGGAGATTACGTTCTCAGCGGTGGCGAATTGGGTGCCATGGTGATGATAGACGCTATCAGTCGCATGGTTCCCGGAGTGTTAGGCGATCAGGCTTCGGCCGAGCAGGACTCCTTTGCAGCGCATTGGCTGGACTGTCCGCACTACACCAAGCCGGTTGAATACCGGGAGAACACAGTGCCAGAGGTCCTGCGTAGCGGGCACCATGGTCGGATCGAAGCCTGGCGGCTGCGACAAAGCTTAGAGCGAAGTTGGGACCGCCGGCCTGATCTATTTGAGCGAAAGCGGCTGGATACAACAGAGCTTTCGATGATTAACGAGCACTTGAGCACGCTTGAGAAAGCGAGCACCACGAGAGACGGAAAAGACGATGAAGAACCCGATTATTGAGGCCCTAGAAACCGAACAAATGGACAAGACTGTCCCGGAGTTTGGCCCCGGCGACACACTGGTCGTTCAGGTTAAAGTTAAAGAAGGCACTCGTGAGCGTCTGCAGGCCTACGAAGGCGTCGTCATCGCCAAGCGTAACCGCGGTGTGAACAGCGGCTTCACCGTTCGTAAAATCAGCCACGGTGTCGGCGTAGAGCGTACCTTCCAGACCTACTCTAAGCTGATCGACAGCATCGAAGTGAAGCGTCGCGGCGACGTTCGTAAGGCTAAGCTGTACTACTTGCGTGAGCGTAGCGGTCGTAGCGCGCGTATCCGCGAGAAGCTGGCTACTAAGTAAAGGCTGTGCCGTGTCCGACAGTGATCGGGTAGCGGCATACCTCGATAGCCTGTGGCTTGAGCGCGGGCTATCGGAAAATTCGTTGGCGGCATACCGCCGCGACCTAACCGCCTGGGTTGATTGGCTAACAAGCCGTCAATTATCACTGGCGGTTTTTTGCGTGTCTGATTTGTCTGACTATCTGGCGGCCCGACAAGCGGCGGGCTTGTCGGTGCGTTCGCTGGCGCGTCAGTTGTCATCGATTCGCGGCCTCAGCCAATACACGGTGCGGATTGGTCTGCGCGCAGACGATGCCAGTCGAGACGTGCCTGCGCCGCGTATGCCGCGTAGCCTCCCACACACCCTGTCCGAATCCGATGTCGAAGCCCTGTTGGCCGCTCCCGATGTGGCCTCCGTCATAGGCTTGCGTGACAAGGTTGCGTTAGAAATTTTGTATGCAGCGGGGCTTCGGGTGTCGGAGTTGACCGCGCTGCGCCTGCCGATGATTGATCGTCAGGCGGGCGTCGTGCGGGTGATGGGAAAGGGTGGCAAGGAGCGTCTGGTGCCACTGGGCGAGGAGTGCGTGCATTGGCTAGGGCGCTACCTGACTGAGTCTAGGCCGTTGTTGCCTGGGGCGCAGGCCTCGGATTACGTCTTGCCCGGGCGCAAGGGCGCCTGGACCCGCCAGTCGATGTGGCATCGAATCAAAGCCATGGCGCTGAAAGCGGGGGTCGATCCGTCACTATCGCCGCACGGGCTGCGGCACGCGTTTGCGACGCATTTATTGAACCACGGCGTGGATTTGCGGTCAGTTCAATTGATGTTGGGGCACGCTGACCTCAGTACCACACAAATATACACAGAGGTGGCGACGGCGCGCTTGCAGGCGTTGCACGCCGCGCACCACCCACGAAATGGTTAAGGAAATGACAATGCGTTGGTTGATGACCGGATTTTTGGCCCTTACGACATCGCTTAGCGCCGTGGCTGGGCCGCGGGAGGACGCTGTGCGTGCTGGGCTTCAGGCCATTGGCCAGCAGGTTCCGATTGACACCGTCACCGCGATCGATGACTCGCCCCTGTTCGAAGTGCGCTTGGCCAGCGGCGAAACCCTGTATGCCACGGAAAACGGTGGCTATCTGCTGAGCGGTGATCTCTACCAAACGGCGCCTGACCGGTTGGTTAACTTGACCGAGCAATCGCGCTGGGGCGAGCGGGTCACGTTGATGGCGGGTGTTAACGACGCCGATACGGTGATATTTAGCCCGGCGGGTCCGGTGCGCGCGCGGGTCGACGTCTTTACCGATATTGACTGCGGGTACTGCCGCAAATTGCATGCCGAGATCGCCGACTACACCGACCTTGGGATCGAGGTGCGTTATTTGGCCTTCCCACGGGCTGGGTTGCAGTCCGAGAGTTATCGTAAGTACGTCAGCGCCTATTGCGCGTCCGAGCCCCAAGCCGCGTTGACCCGCGCCAAGATGGGGCAGTCGATACCTGACGCGCAATGCGCCAACCCGATCGCGGCTCAATTTGAGCTGGGAAATCAGGTCGGCGTGCGTGGAACCCCCTCCATTGTGTTGGCGTCTGGTCAATTGGTGCCGGGCTATGTGCCAGCGGCTGAATTGGCCGCTCAATTGGGGTTGTAGCTCGCCAAAATTGGCTGAAAGGGTGGTAACCTAGCGGGCTTAATTAACTTGCCTGCTTGAGGGTTGCATGAACACGGATTTCCAGCGCATCCAGCGCTTACCCCCCTATGTTTTCAACGTGATTGGCGAAATGCGGCAGGCGGCACGAGCACGGGGCGAAGACATTATTGACCTGAGCA
>CAKZQE010000045.1 GCA_937139465.1 uncultured Gammaproteobacteria bacterium | reverse complement strand
CAGGCTCTGCGAATCGGTCAACGATTAGCCCGTCAATTGGCGAGCGTACTTGTGAATAGGCCAACGAAGTCCTCGCCTCCCACGAACGCCAACGGGCTTTGGACCGTGCGGCGTATTCAGGGGCGGCCAAGGTGGCCGACACCCTCAATGCGATTGCCTTACACAACCAGGGCGCTGTCGGGGCTCACTTATTACAGGGCCATTTGGTGACCCAGATGGCTTGGACGGAATACGCGGCTCAGTTAACCCAGCGCGGCGGCGCCGTCATGGCGCTTTCGTTGCCGGGCTTGGGTGTTGCGATGATGCGTGGAGCGACCTACGCCCGGGATCTGCAGCGCCAACAAATGCCGATTTGGACTCAGGTACTTGGGGCCGCTGGGCAGGCCCATCAATTAGCCGCCTGGGGGCGCATCGGCCAACTGGCTGCCACGTTGCCGGCGCTGGTCGAGTCAACCGGCGGCGGGCGTGTCCAGCAATGGGCTATCGATCCGGCTTCGATGGTGGGGTTTGGCCGCCAGGCGATGCAAGGCGCCGTCTTGAATGCGGCCATGGACGGGCGGCGTTGGATCAAGACGCGGTCTTGGAACAGCAGCCTATTTTGGATTGCCCGACTGGAAAAACGCGGTGTCACGCAGGCCGCTGGCGGCCAGTGGTCGGCGTCGGACGAGTTGTCCTTCAAAATCAAAAAGTGGTTTCGAACCAAGCGAGTGCGCCTGGCGCACGGCGCGGCCTCGTCCAGCCAGGCGGGCTACCTGGGGGCGGCGGACCTGATCACCTTCAAACCCGAGCACCTGTGGTTCGCTACGCGTGCGCAACCGGACCAGGCTGTGGCCTGGGCACGACCGACCCAGGGCCATGCGCTGGACGGCGTACTTCTGTGGCCGGTGTGGGACGCCACGCACGAGGCTCAGCCCTCGTTGAACTGATCCTATTGTCCGGCGTCGTGGTGGCATTGCTGGCCGGGGTGCGTGAGCTGGCGAGTGGCCAGGAGCAAGCCCTCGCAGAAAAAGCCGACCAGCATCAATCGTTGTGGACTGTGGCGACACCGGGGGCTCATACCCAGGGGCACCGATCCCTTTGGGTTGCGGAGGGGGCTGTTTCCGCGGCCGAGGCCGAGTCACGGGCGATGGCAGGCCTGCCCTCATCGGGGGCCTCGTGGGCTGCCATTCAACCGCTGCCGTACGCACTGAGCTACACCGGGTTCAAGGAACTAAAGACGTTTTCCCGATCCGGTCTGGGTCTGCCCGTGGAGGCGTCACATGCAAATTGAGTTGCTGCGTTGTGTTGAGGCCTTGCCCAGGGCGTATCAACGCCTGACCTGGACGCAACCGGATGAGCAGGTGGCGGCGGCCTGGTCGGCCACGCAGCAGAGCCTGTCACCGGCGGGTTGGTCGGCCATTGAGAACGGCTGGGCTCATGCCTCGTGTTGGCTGACTGTGCAGCCCGTGGATGGTGGTTGGTTTTGGTTGCTATCAACGCTGGAGGGGCTATGAGGAGTTGGTTTGTGCGGCTTAAGGGAGGCGCGTCGGGTATTCAGGGTCAGGCGCTCCGAATTGCCGGGGCAAGTGTGTTTGCGGCACTCGGGATCTATGTCCAGGGCCTGGAATCGGACGCGCCGGTGGCTGAAGAACCGCGGGTCGATGTGGTCATCGTGGCAGAACCCGTTTCCAAACACGCAAAGCTGGACCCCAGTGCGCTGCGGGTGCGGGGGCTTTCCCCCGATGTGCTGCCGGCGAACACCCTGTCGCCGGCGGATTTTTCTCAACTCGAGGGTTTGGTGGCCCGCCGTAACCTGCGCGCCGGCCAAGTTTTGACGCTGCATGACCTGACTGCACCGCCACGGGCGGAAACGACCAGCCTGGCCGGCGCACACGTGCGTGTCCCCCTAACCCAAATTCAGGGCATTGGCCCGTCGGATGGTCGCGTCAAGCGCGACCTATACGGGGCTGGCGTGACCCTTTACGGGGCATGGATCGAGGCCGTGGAGGGTGAGTACCGCATCAGCGTCCCGGCGGGGGATGCCGAGGATTTGGCGCGGCTGGCTCGCCAGAGCGCGCTGGCGCTAGAGTGTGCGGCCCAGCGGTGCCATCCGCTGCCCCCGGCGCCGGTCGTCGCGCCTGTCAAGACTCGAAAGCCAAGCCCAAAAACATCGCAACTACGCGTCAGCTATGGGCTTACACCGGAGGAGCAGCCATGAAGTGGTCTTGGGTCCTGTTGCTGTGGTCGCTGTCAGCGGCGGCGGCCGAACTGCGCCTGGAGGCGGGTCAAACCCGGTTGGTCGATCGGACCGATGTCAGCGAAATCCTACTGGGAAATGGGACGGTAGCGACTGTGCGTCCGGTCAATGAATCGACAGCCTTGGTGGTGGGAATCACACCAGGAGTGACGGAAATGTATTTCATTGATCGGGCAGGGGGCGTCAAGAACGCCACATTGACGGTGGTAAGCCCAGGAACCTTATTGGGGCCGTTGCTGCTGCGGTTAGTGGTGGTCGAGGAATCATCCAGCGCGTCGAGTGCGGACGCCTTCAGCGGCCAAATCAGTGCCCGGGCCAACATCGATCGCGACGGGGCCGACGGCGCGTTCGAGGGGCTGCTGAACTGGTTGCCCCAGTCCCAGTCTGGCGCCGTCCGGGTGGTCGCCAAACCACGGATTCAAATCGAGCCGGGACACGCTGCGAGCCTCAACGTAGGCGGTGAAATAGAGCGAGCGGGCGCCGAGGGCGCGACCGAGGACAAAGCCTATGGGCTTGAGTTAAACGCAGAATTTGTCTGGGTCGACCACCTGACGGTGAAGCTGTCCCACGCGATCGAGTTACGCACGCCCGTCGGTGAGGGCGAATTTCGCCGTCAGACCCTGGAGCAAACCTTGACGCTCGGGGTGTCTCAGGTGGCCGAGCTGGCTCGCTTTGATGGCATCGAGTCAGGACGGACGATGACTCGGCGAGGCGTGCCGGTCGGTGGCGAAAGTCAGGAGCGGGCGGATGTGAGCTGGCGCGTCCTGGGATGGCTTGAGCCGGTGGAGGCGCACTGATGGATGCCTTGGATGTGGTTGAGACTCGCTGGGAAGACCTGGATGGGTGTGTTGAGGTGGTCGGAGCCTCAGAGGCGGTGCGTCTGCGGCTGGATGAGCCCAAGGTCATCGGAACCGGCCAAGCCATCGATCCCGGCTCGCGGTTTGTGTCAGGGCAGCATGCCAACCTGGTGTTAACCGCCGCCGGCGTCAAGGTCATGGACTTGGGCAGCACCAACGGCACTCGAATCGGAACCAAGCCATGCCCTGAGGGTCAGTGGGTCGAGGTCGGGCTTGGGCAAACCATCACTGTAGCCAATGCGACGCTGCGTTTGCGTGTCATTGAAGGCAACGGCAAGGATGTTCGCGCCATCGACGTGGCCGGGCTGGTCGCGGTCGGTTTTCAGCGGCTAATCGAGTACCCCACCGGCGCAACCGGACTTAACTGGTGGCGAGCGTTAACCCACCCTCAGGCCGGCGCTGTGTGCGAAACCGACCTTCCCCAATTGAACGCGTGGCTCAGTGGCTTCGGCCCGCTCCAACCGCTGATGGATGATCCATCCGTGACGGAAATTATGGTGTTGGGAACTCAGCCCATATGGGTCGAGCGCGCGGGAGTGATTGAACAAACCGCCCATGCCTTTCCCGATGTTGAGTTTTTGCAGCGCGTGATCGAACGCATGCTGACGCCGTTGGGGCGCCGGGTCGATCGCTCGTCACCCTTGGCCGATGGCCGTTTGCCCGATGGCTCACGTGTCAACGTGGTGTTGCCGCCGGTGGCGTTGTCGGGACCGGCGCTAACGATTCGCCGCTTCCAGCGTCAGGTCAATGATTTGGCTGAATGGGTGGCCGCCGGCAGCATCCATGGGGACACGGCGCAGCTATTGGCAGATGCGGTGACGGATGGGCGCGATGTGCTGATAGTCGGCGGGACGGGCGCAGGCAAGACCACGCTGTTAAACGCATTGGCGACGTTTATTCCGGAGTCCGCGCGTGTGGTTAGCATCGAGGATGCAGCCGAACTCGACATCGAACACAGCCACTGGGCGCGTTTGGAAACGCGAGCCGCCGGTGTTGATGGTCGCCAGGGTTTATCGGGGCGTGACCTACTGATCAACGCCCTTCGGATGCGCCCGGACCGATTGATTCTGGGTGAGGTCCGTGGCGGCGAAGCGCTTGAACTGATTCAGGCGCTCAATACCGGGCACCGAGGGTGCATGAGTACGTTGCATGCCAACTCGGCGACGGCCTGCGCCCGCCGTCTTGAAGTGCTGCTGCTGTCCGCCGGGATTGACTGGCCTTTGGTGGCGGTGCGGGAGCAAATCGGCCAAGCACTTGATTTGGTGGTGGCGATCGAAAAAGGACCTGATGGCGTTCGCCGTGTGGTTGAAGTGGCGGAGCTGGTCGGCTTCGATGATGGCGACTATCGCTGGCATCACCATTTTCGGGCAAGCCGCCATGTTTGAGTTCTGTTTTGGGGTGGCGGGCTATTGCCTGATGGCGGCGATTTTGGTGCACCGTTCAGCCGCCGCTGATGAGGGGCGGCGGGCGGCAAAACTGGCGAAACTGCCTGAGCTGCTGCAGCGCTTGTCGGCACAATTGGCGGCGGGCTCGTCGCTGAATCAAGGTCTGCAGAGTTTGGTCCAAGCCCTAGATGGGGCCACGCATGAAAGCCTGCGCGGCAGTCAATGGGTGAGTCAGCTGGCGCTACAACTACGCAGCCCTGATCTGGAAAACTTAGCGACGTTGATTGGCGTCCTCGAACGCGAGGGTGGCGATCCCTTTGGGCATCTGGAGGCCCTTGGGGCGCGCCTGCGGGTGCGAGCGCGGGCACGCAGTATGGCGGTGGTCGCCATGGCGCCAGTCAAGGGGCAGGCCCGATTGGTTCTGTTTGTGATGCCGGTGCTGGTTCTGATGGTGTTCGCGCTCGAACCCGATGCCACCCTTGCACTGTTTACCACCGGCGACGGTTTGTCCGTTCTTGGGCTTTGTGTCGCCCTCAACGCGGCGATTTGGCTGACCTTTCAGCGGATGGGGCGCGTCCCGCTATGACCTGGTTTTTTCTGGCATTGGCTTGGCTATCCCTGCCGCGGCGATGGGATCGGGTGTCGGCACCCACCCTCGCGACGGCCGCTGTATTGCCAGTAGCGGTCTGGCCACTGTTAGCGGCGGGCGTGCTGTTGCTGCGGCGGTGGCTCCGGGTTCGCCAGGCGGCGCGTGCTGCACGTGCCATTGCTAACGCCGCACCGGACTGGGTCGCTTTGCTCGCGTTATACGCGCCAATTACCGGCAATTTAGCCAGTGCCGTTAATCGTGCTTCCGCCGCTTGGGCGGCCCGTCATCCATCGTTGGATTGCGCCTTGGGACACGCCGCTCTGACGGACTTGGATCACCGCTGTGCCGCGTTGTCCGATCCCTCGCGGTTTGGGCCGCTGGTTGCGCAGGTCGCTGCGGGCTTGGACCGGATGCGTCATCAAGGTGCTGATACGGCCGGCTGGCTGGCGCAGCTTCAGGAACAGCACGACATGGCGCAAGAACTGAGCAGGGCGGCGGCAAGGAGAATCGCCAAGATTGCTCCGACACTTGCAAGCGTCTCGGTCGCGTAGATGTACTCACAAGCATCGGCACTGTCGGCGCAGTCGCCCTCGATTTGGTCGCAATCTGGCTCACCA
>CAKZQE010000044.1 GCA_937139465.1 uncultured Gammaproteobacteria bacterium | reverse complement strand
TGACGCGCTGATCGATAGTCTTCGCGGTAAAAGCGATGCGGTAGGCTGGGATGCCTAGCTACCGCGGCGACACCCATCGCGACTGGGTTCCGGGTAGCTCGGACGGGCAAGACCGATGGGTTGCATTCAATGCTGAGCGTGAAGTCTGGCTTGGCCCATCCGGTGCACTGCTGGACAGCGCCCCCGATGGCCATTCGGTGGCGGTCGGCAGCATTTCTGGTCACGCAGTACGTGCGGTGCGTGCGGCGTCCGTTAAGGGTGAAGGTCAATGGGTCGGCCTTAGGGCCGCGATGATCGCTGCCGGCGACGACGAATTTATGGCCATCCAGGCCGGCATTCAGCGCCTAGAATTCGAAGAAGACCACCGTTTCTGCGGGCGCTGTGGCAGCGCCACCGAGCCGTCCAGCAGTGACATGGGGAAACTATGCCCATCCTGTGGTTTGGCGGCGTACCCCCGGGTCGCACCGTCCATCATCGTATTAGTGACGCGGGGCGAGAAAGCCTTGCTGGGTCGTTCACCACGCTTTGTGGATGGGATGTACTCAACCTTGGCAGGCTTCGTTGAGGCTGGGGAATCCGCTGAGCACGCGATCCGGCGCGAGGTCATGGAAGAGGTCGGCGTGCGAGTGACGGCGCCCCGTTACTTTGGGACCCAAAGTTGGCCGTTTAAACACTCGCTTATGATGGGCTACTTCGCCGACTGGGAGTCCGGCGAAATCCAGGTCGACGGCGTCGAGATCGAAGACGCCCAGTGGTTCAGTCGCGACGCACTGCCGCCGCTACCCCCAGCGGCCAGCATCAGTCGAGCCCTGATCGATACCTGGATTCAAACCTAGCGTTGAACGGGCAGGCTCAGGGCTTGCCCCACACGCAGGACGCGGCCGACGTTATTGATGGCTTGTAGCTCGCCCACGGTGGTGCCGAATCGGCGCGCGATGCTCCATAGTGAGTCGCCCGACGCCACCACATAATCGGTCACCGCCGACGGGGCGGGCGCACCCACCACCAAGCGCTGCCCAATGCGAATGCGGCTGCTGGACAGGCCATTGCGGTTACGTAAGTCCGCGACGGTGGTGCCGAAGCGCACCGCGATGCCACTCAGGGTATCGCCGGGTTTGACTCGGTAATCGCTAACGGTCGCCAGTTGGTCCGCCGGGGTGGAGGCCAGCTGCGCCAGAATCCGATCCGCAGTGCCAAGGGGCACCACCACAGAGGCTTCACGATTTGGGGTCGCGTAGGACCGGAAGCAGGGGTTCAGCAAACGTATGGTGTCGACTGAGCTGCCGCTCCAGCGGGCCAAAAGCTCCAGGTCTACCGCACGCTCTAATTCAATGGTTTCAAAGGTTGTCCGAGTGGGAACGGCGGGCAAAGTAAGCCCAAAGGCATCCGGGTCCTTAACGATTTCAGCCAATGCCAGCAGTCGCGGGATGTACTTGCGGGTTTCGGCCGGGAGCTTGAGCGACCAAAAATCCGTGGGTAACCCTTTGGAGCGATTAGATTTGATGGCTCTGGCAACGCGGTTTGGGCCTGAATTGTAGGCGGCGACGGCCAGCAGCCAATCACCGTCAAATCGTTTTGCCAGGGTTTCGAGGTAGTCCAGCGCGGCATCGGTCGAGCGGATAACGTCCAGGCGCTCATCGCAGCTGCGGTCGCGCGTCAGTCCAAGCCCCGTCGCTGTCGCCGGCATCAGTTGCCAGGGACCGGCGGCGCCGCGATAACTGCGCGCGGTGAGCTTAAAGCCCGATTCGACATAGGGTAACAAGGCCAATTCACCCGGCAGTCCGCGCCGTTCAATGTCGGTGGCGATAAAGTGAATCCACAACCGACCGCGATTAAGGAAGTCCTCAAGCAGTTGTGGGTTACGCCCGGCGGATCGCCATTCCCGCTTTACGTTAATGTCCGCGGGCAAGTCGCCGAGCTCATAGCGCTGCACGATGGCGGACCATACTGTCGCCGGCTCCGCGGGGGGCGCTTCTACCTCGACTTCAGGTGGGTTTTCGTTGTCCGCGCGCCGTGGCTTTACCGGGGCTGGTCGTGGAATGGCAAAACGCGGATCCGAGAATGGGTCGTACGCGCCGACCGGATCAGGCAAATCTAAACCGCCGCTTGCATCCAACAAATCAGAAAGCGTGCCAGTGTCGACGGTCTCGTCCGGGATGTTGGGCTGCAAGGCCTGGCAGCCAGACAACACAACACAGGCAAGCGCGGCGAACAAACGCATCAGAACTTATCCTTGGCCAGGCGCACCGCGCGGAAGCGTGTCGCCGGCGACATGCTGTGGGTGAGTGAAAGCGATGACATGACTTCGGCGTCATCCAAGCGTAGGAAAGGATTGGTGTGAAACTCAATCTCAAGGGCACCCGGCACGGTGGCCTCGTCCCGAGCACGGGCTTCAGTAACCCGGGCGAAGCGATCGGCGACTGCCTGATTGTTCGGCATCAGGTGCCGGGCGAATTTCAGGTTATCGAGTGTGTATTCATGGGCGCAGTAAATCAGCGTTTCTGGTGGCAGGGCGCTGATACGGGCGAGGCTGGTTTGAAAGGCCCCGGCTGTTCCCTCCATGTTACGACCGCAGCCCGCCATAAAGAGGATATCGCCGCAAAACAACAGGGGGTCGGGATAGGCACAGTAATAGGCGACGTGGTCATCCACATGCCCGGGCAGGTGCATCACCTCAAAGCGCATGTCAAAGACATCAATGATCTGACCTTCGACGACGGGGTTGCTGATGCCGCACAGGCCGATGGTGCTGCCCCAGACGGGCGTATGCGGAAATTCTTGGAGCAGCGACTCAACACCACCCGTGTGATCGGGGTGGCGGTGTGTCAGTAATATGCCGACCAAGGCGAGGTGATGTTCGTCCAGGTAGGCGGACACCACATCCGCATCACCCGGATCGATCGCCCAGGCTTCACTGCCGTGGCGAATGATCCAGAGGTAATTGTCCTCAAAGGCCGGCAGCCGGACGATGTTGATCAATCGTCGGCCTCGTCGTTGCCCATGGCCGTGACGCTGAAACCGTTGTCGACATAAACGACTTGACCGGTGATGCCAGAGGCCAGGTCTGAGCACAGGAACGCGGCCGTGTTGCCGACTTCGTCGATGGTCACGTTACGCTTCATCGGTGAACGGGCTTCGTTGTACGCCAACATGCTGCGGAACTTGCCGATGCCTGATGCGGCCAGCGTGCGGATAGGGCCCGCGCTGATCGCATTAACACGTGTGCCGCCGGGGCCCATGCTCGCGGCCATATAGCGCACGTTGGCTTCCAGGCTGGCTTTGGCCAATCCCATCACGTTGTAGTTCGGCATGGTGCGCTCGGCCCCGAGGTAGCTCAGGGTCAGCAGTGAACCGTTACGTCCTTCCAACAGCTGCTTGCCTGCTTTGGCCAAGGCAACAAAGCTAAACGAGCTGATGTCGTGGGCGATGCGGAACCCTTCACGGGTGGTGACGTCTACGTAGTTTCCTGCAAGTTCCCACGCCGGTGCGAAGCCGACAGCATGGATGATGCCGTCCAGGCCATCCCACTGCTTGGATAATTCAGTAAACACCGCCTCGATCTCGTCGTCGCTGGCGACGTCGCACGGGAAACACAGGGATTCATTGGAGCCCCAACCGCTGGCGAATTTGACCACACGATCCTTGAGCTTTTCGTTCTGGTAGGTGAAGGCCAGTTCGGCGCCTTCGCGGTGCATAGCCGCCGCGATGCCAGAGGCGATGGACAATTTGCTGGCAACGCCAACGATGAGGAAGCGCTTGCCACTCAAGAAACCCATAGTAATCCTTATCTGTCGTTCGAAAATCGCCGGCAGTTTATCACGCTCCGTGCGCGCTTGGGGTATCCTCAATTCATGCTGTTTGTACCCATGAGTCCCGACTTTTCAGACACCGCCGCCCGGGCATTGTTTCGCTGGTTTCAGACCCCAGCAGGTCAATCATTGCTCGATGACGAGCGTGCCGCCGTCGATGTTTGCTTGCGGGGTTTGTTTGCGCCGCTGGCGGTTCAAATCAGTGGCGCAGGCTCATTACTGATCCATTCCAAATCAGCCCATCGCCTGTGGATCGTTGCCAACGAAAGCCTAGGGGACCGTCAAACGCCGACGTTGGTGGCGCGTCCCAGCGAACTACCCCTGGCCAGCGACAGTGTCGACGTCGTGGTTCTGCATCACACCCTTGACGTCACGCGTCATCCGCACTCGGTGTTGCGCGAGGCCATTCGCGTACTACGGCCCGGCGGCACAATTTTGGTGGTGGGGTTCGATCCACTGGGTGCGCTTCGCTGGTCCAAAGCGCCCTTGGGGCGACGAATCTGGCCGGGCCTTGGCTTATCGCTGAAGCGCTTGTCCGATTGGCTTGGGCTGTTGGCCTGCCCACCGCAGCGCTCCCAGCGCTTGGGGTATCCCGAGGTCGCGCCTTGGCTCAGATCGCGTCAATGGCCGGGTAACTCCAGCTATTTGCTGGTCGCGCGCAAACAGCGGGTCATCCCGCCGCGGGCCCTGCGCCAACGCCTTCGGGGTAAACTGATGCAGTTGAACGGACATCGCAGCGCGGGGGCAACCGCTAGAACGCGCTGAGGTCGATCTCGTCGGCACGAATACAGGCCACCTGGTGCTTGTCATCCACAGGCCCGAGCACCGGACGGGTCTGTCGGCACGCGTCTGTGGCAAACCGACAGCGTGAAGCAAATGCGCACCCATTGGGCCGGTTGATGGGGCTGGGCACATCGCCCTCCAGGGGCTTCAGTGGTTGCGCCTGATCCGGATCAATCACCGGGATCGCATCAATTAAGGCCCGCGTGTAGGGGTGCTTGGGGCGTTTGAACAGGGCGTCCCCTGGCCCCACTTCAACGATCTGGCCCAGGTACATCACAGCGATACGGTGCGACAGGTGCTTAACCACCGCCAGGTCGTGGGCAATAAACAACATGCCAAGGTTGCGCTCGCGCTGCAGGTCCATGAGCAAATTCATGATCTGGGACTGGACGCTAACGTCAAGGGCACTGACGGGTTCGTCACACACCAATAGTTTTGGCGCAAGCGCGATGGCGCGGGCGATGCCAATGCGCTGACGTTGCCCGCCTGAAAACTCATGCGGGTACCGATGAAAGGCATCGGCGCCCAGTCCCACCCGTGCCAACAGCGCCAACACCCGATCATCGTGCGGGCCGGGCATGCCGTGTATTTCAAAGGGCTCGGATAGAATCCGCGCGACATTGTGCCGCGCATTCAATGCCTCGTAGGCGTCCTGAAACACCATCTGGGCATCGCGGCGAAAGGGCAGCAGGGCCCGGCGTGAGCGGTGGGTAATGTCTACGCCTTCGAATTCGATACGCCCGTCGGTGACCTCGGTTAATTGCAGGAGGGTCTTACCCAGCGTTGACTTGCCGCAGCCAGATTCACCAACGATGCCCAAGGTCTCGCCGGCCTCAAGGGTGAGTGAGACGCGATCAACGGCGTGCACTTCGCCCAGCGTACGTTTCAGTACGCCGCCTTTGACGGGGAACCGCTTGCTCAGGTCTGTGATTTTTAGAAGACTCACAGCGACACCTCGTGACAGGCGAGGGTGCGGTCGCTTGTGGTCTGCATGCTTGGGGCTTCGGCGGTGCATCGGTCGGTGGCGCGCGGGCAGCGCGGTGCGAAGCGGCAGCCGTTTGGCATGTTCAGCGCTGACGGCACCAACCCTTCGATGGTCGGTAAGGGCGTCAGTGGCTCCCGGTCCAATCGCGGAATGCTGTTCAGTAGCCCCTGGGTGTAGGGGTGTTTGGGATCGCGAAATAGCGCCTGGGCCGGGGCAGTCTCGACAATGCGTCCGGCATACATGACGGCCACCCGCTGGCAAAGTGGTTCGACCACACCAAGGTCATGCGTAATGAAAATGACCGCCATTCCGTGTGCGGCCTGAATTGACTGAATCAACGACAGAATCTGCGCCTGAACGGTGACGTCGAGAGCCGTGGTGGGCTCGTCCGCAATCAGCAAATCCGGGTCCCCCGCCAGTGCCATGGCTATCATGACGCGCTGACGCATCCCGCCCGACAGCTGGTGAGGATAGTCATCCAAACGCAAGGCCGGCTCAGGAATCCCGACATCGCCCAGCAACTCGATGCAGCGCGCCTGGATGGCCGCTTTTGACAGCTTTTGCCCGTGCAGCGTCAAGCTTTCTTTGAGCTGTTCACGAATGCGTTTAACCGGATTTAGCGCGGTCATCGCATCCTGAAAAATCATCCCGATTCGAGGACCACGAATGGCATGCATGTCGCGGATTGATTTTTTCAGCAAGCTGTCGCCGTCAAGACGGATATCGCCACCGGTAATGTGGCCGCTCGGTTGCGGCAATAGCCGCATCAAAGCGAGGCTGGTGACGCTCTTGCCACAACCGGATTCGCCGACCAGCCCGAGGGTTTCGCCCCGAGCGATCGAGAAGGATACCGCGTCCAACACCCGAGCCTCACCGGCCTCGGTGGTAAATGAAACGCTGAGATTATCGACGTCGAGTAAATTAGCCGCCAAAGGTGGGCTTCCAGGTCTCGTCGATGATGGTCACAGGCTCAAACACCTTGTCGTCTTTCAATGCCTGACGCGTTGCGCGCTTCTCGGCCGTGTCGAGCCAGAAAATGCCGCCGGCGACCGAGTCAAACAGGCTAAACAATCCGCCGCCGGTTTTGGTGGCGAAGTTGGTGTCCGGTAGGTTCATCCAGCGCCAGTAACCGAGACGCGTGTAGGGCACCATGTAGGTCGGAATGTAGGCCGCTTGCTCGAACAGCAAACCTTGAATTTGCTTGGACAGTGATTTTTTCACCTCAACGTCTTCCTCCAGACGGTACTGATCGATCAGGGCATCAATTTCAGGTACGGCCATGTTGGTGATGTTGTTGTTCTGCGGTTTGCCAGCGTTGTCGCTGTGATAGTGCTCGCGATAGGCCGGGCGGAAACCGGTGCTCCAGCCGCTCCAACCGATTTGATGACGCTTCTCCAGCAGCAGCTTAAACGCGTTCTGGCTGTCGAGCAGTTTCAGCTCCAATTCCAGCCCAGCTTTTTTGGCTTCTTCTTTTAGTACTACCAAGCGATCGGTGTGCGCCGGGGTGCCATAACTGACCTCAAAGCTCAGTCGCGTGCCGGCGTCATTGACGCGAATACCGTCCGGGCCACGCTCGGTGAAACCGGCCTGACTGAAATACTGATCGGCCAAGGCCAGATCAAATTGGCGGTAGGTAATGCTGTTGTCGGAATAATCCCCATAGCCGGTGTAATGCTGCGGGAGTCGCTCGTAGTCGCCGCGCAGGACTTGGGCGATCATCTTATCGAGGTTCATCGAGTGATGAATGCCCAGCCGAATGTTGCGATCGGACAGCAGCGCATCTGCCTGGTTCATGAACATGCCGTAGCTCGGCTGGCGGGTGTCGTCATAGGCTTTTAGGCGGTGAATGTAGCCGTTGTCATACAGCGGCCCCTTTGCTTTTTGGTGCCACAGTTCGGGTAACACCAACCCAAAGGTGTCTAGATCGCCTTTTTCAAAGGTTCGGTAGGCGATGTTGGGGTCGCGAATCACGGTGTAGCGGACCTTGTCGACGTTAAAGCGATTGGCGAATTGGGGCAGGGCATCGCCCCACCAGTCGTCTTTGCGCTCTAACTCGATGTACTTGCCCTTGCCGCGGCGGACGGATTCTTTGGTGAGTTGGTACGGCCCGGTGTTGGGCTCGATGGCCCAGTTGTTGTCGGTGACCCAGCTTTCATTAAGTTTATGGAAGTGTTGCGGGCGGGGGCTGATACCGACCGAAAGCTGCAGATCGATTTTAGGCTTTTTGACACCAGCGGTGACGCTGATGGTGTGGTCATCGTATTTGCGAACGTCGGTGATTTGTTCGCTGTAATAATTGTTGTACCACGGCGCCACGATGAATTCGGAGCGCATGAATTCGATGGCAAAAACATAGTCGTCCGCGGTCACCGGTTCGCCATCGCTCCATTCCACTTCCGGCCGCAGTTTGAAGTACATGGTCTTGCCGTCGTCGCCGTAGGCCCAGGCGCTGGCGAGGATGGGCACGATGGTTTCGCTGTTCGGATGAAGCCCGGTCAGTGAGTACTGGTTATCCAGCACGATGGGGCGGGTCGCGCCATTGGAGTCCGGCCCGACGGTACGCAGAGTTAAGGGGTAGGACTGAATGTAGCTGCGGTAGGTACCACCGCGTTTGGCGTCGCTGGACCCAAAGGTCTGCCCCGGGTCACCCACCTCCCATTGCAGATTATCAGGCAGGGCGTCCAGGCCCAGCGCATCGTAGGACAGCGCCAGTGCAGGCGTAGCCGCGAACGTCCAGGCCAGGGTCATGGCCGATGCTGTGGCGGTTTTCCAAGTAATGGCGGTTAACCAGCTGCGCATAGGAACTCCTTATTGGTATGTCGTGTGTTGTTTGGGGTCAAAGGCGTCGCGGATTGCTTCGCCAACGAAGGTCACCATGACCAGCAGACCGACCAGGGCGCTGACGACCGACGTCACAATCCACGCCGAGTCCAGATTATCCGTGCCCTGCTTCAATAGTTCGCCCCAACTCGGTGTCGGCGGCGGCAGCCCATAGCCGAGGTAATCCAATGAGGTCAGCGACCCGATGCCCCCGGTCACGGCAAAGGGGATAAAGGTGACGATCAATGACAGGGTGTTGGGCAGAATATGGCGAAACACAATGCGCCCATCCGAGGCGCCCAAGGATTTCGCCGCCAACACATAGTCCCGGGCCGCCTCACGATAGGTCGCGGTGCGCATGTACCAGGTCATGCCCATCCAACCGAAGATAAACAACAGCCCCATCAGTATCCAAAAATCGGGCGTGATGACGCTGGCGATAATGATGATGATGTACAGCATGGGCACGTTTGACCACACCTCAATCACGCGTTGGCCAATCAGGTCCGACAATCCACCGTAATAGCCCATGGCACAGCCAATCGCGATGCCGACCACGAAGGTCGCGACCAACAGCACCAGGCTGAACCAGATTGCGATGCGAAACCCGTAGGCAAGGCGGGCCAGCACGTCACGCCCGGCGGTGTCCGTCCCCAGGTAGTGCTGTTGAGCGGCATTTGGGGGATGCGGGGCAAACTGCCCGTCGTAGCTGTTGATCTCAAAGGGGCTGAAGGGCACTGGCGGCATAATCACGAACCCGTCACCCGATTGCTCCAAGACCGCTTTAAGGTCCCGATAATTGGTCTCGTACGCATAATCGAGCCCAAAAGTCGTGCCGGGCTTGAAGTCCGCATATACGGGGAAGTGCCACTCGCCCTGATAGTTGACGACCAGGGCTCGGTTGTTCACCAACAGTTCCGTGACAGCGGTGCTGGCGACCAGCACCATTAAAATCAGCGCGCTATACCAGCCGCGTTTGGTGCCCCGAAAGCGCGCGAATTGGCGCCGCGTCAGTGGGTCCAGTCGAATCATTGGAACCGCACTCGAGGGTCGACCAGGGCGACGCACAGGTCGCTCAGGATGTTACCAATCAAAAACAGCATGCTGGAGATCACCAGAATGCCGAGCACCACGGGGTAGTCGCGCTCAACCACCGCTTCGTAGCCGAGTAGCCCAAACCCGTTGATGTTAAAGATGGTCTCGATCAGAAAGGATCCGGTCAGGACAATGCCAATGTTATTACCGAAATGAGTGGCCAGGGGAATCAGCGAATTACGCAGCGCATGGTGCCAAACGGCCCCCCCAAAGGTCCGTCCCCGGGCCATCGCAGCGCGCACGTAATCCGCCGCCAAGTTATCCATCAACGAGTTTTTGACCATAAAGGTCATCACGGCGAAGCTACCAACCATGTAGCTGATTAATGGCAGCACGCTATGCCAAACAATGTCTTTGACCTGCTCCCAAAGGGTGAAGTCGTCAAAGTCATCGCTGGCAAAACCGCCCAACGGGAATAGCTCGATTTCGCTGGCGAACGCCGTCAGCAGGGCAATGCCGACGATGTAGCCAGGCACCGCGTAGCCGATAAACACCACCGCGCTGGATAGGTGGTCAAAGGTGCCGGCGTGTTTGATGCCTTTCCAAATACCCAGAGGGATACAGACCATGTAGGTCAATACCAGCGTGACGAAACCGTAGTAAAGCGAGACCGGTAATCGGTCGGCAATGGTCTGCCACACGGGCTCGGCGTAACGGGTCGAGACGCCTAAATCGAATTGGACGACTTTGCCTAACCACTGGACGTAGCTTTCCAGCAATGGCTTGTCGAAGCCGTAATACTCGCGCAGTTGGTTTAGCTGGGATTCGGACAGGATGCTGGTGCTGTCACCGGGCCGGGATGACTGAAATTCAGCGCTTTCGGATGCGGCCTGAGCCTGGGCCAAGGCCCGGTCGATTGGGCCGCCCGGCACGAAGCGCGTAATGGCAAACACCATTAGCGTAATGCCGAGGAAGGTGGGGATGATCAGCAACAGCCGTCGGATGAAGTATCCAGTCATGCTTTATCTATACGGTTTAAGTCATTCATAAACAAGCTGTTCCTTACGACCCTGTGCGCTTGCAGTGGTTCCCGCCGACAGACAATGGGCAGGCGTCGTCCTTTAGTGCATGCGGCGGGTGCTTTACACTGCCGGCTTGAGAGGACGACATGATTTCTGATTTAACGATTTTTTCTACGGCCCCCACCCAAGATGCCGGGGTCCGCATTGCCAATGAAGACTTTGCTGCGGTTGACCACACGGGCGAGCTGACGCGCTTTGAAGCCGAGTACGTGCTGGGTATGCACGAAATTGACTGTTTGCACTGCTTGCTGGAATCGCAGCTAGCATACGCAGATGAGGCGGTGGGCTGGATGAGCACCCCTGTAATGTCCAGCTACGTGGCCGTTGGCGAGCGCGAAGACGGCATGGCCTTGCAATACGACGAGGCCATCTGCGTGTTCGAGCACGACGGGCGCCCCTATATCGCGCGGTTGTCTCTCTACGAGCCCAGCTGGCTCGAGCACAACGAACCGGTGTCGCTGCGCATATCGATCACGCGCTCGGAGTCCGAGGGCGACGAGGTGGCACACCAGGCGTTTTACGATGCGGTGACCGAGCATGTGCATGATTTGATGGCGTCAACGCTGTATTGGCACGGCACCATGGATCTGGAAGAGGAAGCGATTCGCGAGAACAATCAGGTCGCGGTCGATGCGTTGCGCAATGTTGTGGCGGATTTGGTGGCTGAGTTTAACGAACAGTTACCCGAGGGCATGGCGGCCAGTGTGGCCAACCATGATGAAAGCGGTGATGACGTTGAGGGTGACGAAGCGGATCAACCGCCCAAGCGCACCCTGCATTAAAGCCCGATGGGTAAAAAGACGGTGGTGAACACGCCCCGGGCCACTGCGTTCACCTGACGCTGCTGCCCATCCCCAAGCATGTCCGCCACCACGTCTTGTTTGGCGGACAGTCGTCCAAGCAATTGCGAAAAGCTCGCGTTCAAAATGTCGCCCTGGTAGCCGTCCGCTAGCAAGTACGGGTTGCCCTGGCTATCGGTTTGGGTGCGCAGCAAGTAGGTTGCGGTGTCGATGTTGCGTGCGGAGTTGAAAACGAACTGGCCGCTGGGACCGTCCAGCAGATAAAACTCCCGCTTTCGCCCATAGCTCTCGTCAATCATGCTGGCCAAGCCGTAGACAAAAGCAAACACACGATCCCCGGCAAAGTCATCGCGAAACGCCAACCGTACCGCGTCTGAGCCGCGTTTTTCCTCGAGTTCGCTGTAAAAGCGGGCTTCGCGCAACATGGCTTTGCGCTCCTGTAACGTGCGGCCTGAGCGTTGCAAAAAAATCGGGTTGCGGGCGTACAGTTTAGTGGTGAGGGTATCGAGGTCCTCGTCGAGCTGGTTGCGAACCCGTTCGATGACCAGCTGAGTGTCCGATTGCGCAAGCCTACGTGGTTCAAAGTCGGTGGCCGAGCAACCACTCAAGGCGATGAAAAAAACAAATAGCGCAGCGCGCATGGTGACCCCTTATTCAGTGACAGGGAGTTCTACCACACGCCAGTAGCTATCCAAAAGCCCGAGCGCTTTGGCCAAGCCGCCGTTACTGATGTCGTCTTTTACGATGTACCCGGCCACATGTTGCTCGTAGGCCTGATGAATGTCCCGCTCATGCCGAGAGGACGTCAGCACAAACACCACCAGTCGGCTGAGGGACTCGTCCCCGCGTATGGCGTTCAAAAATTCGTGTCCGTTCATGCGTGGCATATTGAGGTCAAGCAACACAATAACGCTGGCCGGGCGCGGCGTGTCAGGGTGTTGGCCGCGCAGAATCTCGAGCGCCTCGACACCGTCGCGAGCGACCAACAGAGGGTTGACGATCCGCTGCTTTTTCATCGCGCGTTGCATGCTGATCACATCAATTTCATCATCATCGACCAGCAGAAAGCTGACTTCGTGGCGATCGTTCATGCGGTGTCCTTATTTATGTCAGTGGCCAGGCTTTCGCTGACGGGGGTGCAGGGCCAGGTAAATTCAATGCAGGTTCCGTCGGTATTTGGGTTATCGATCACCTGTATTCGACCTCCGTGATAAGAAACCAGTTTGCGGACGACCGCAAGTCCAAGGCCTGCCACGTCATCGCCCGTTGGTTTCAGGGTCTGGAAAATCTCAAAGACGCGGTCGCGGGCGTCGGCGGGGATCGGCTCGCCATCGTCGCATAGGCGAAGTGTCAACGGGGCCTCAGCCACAAGCGTCAGGCACAGTGTCGGGGTCGCATGGGGGTTGTGAACCACCGCGTTGGTGATCAGTTCGCGGATAACCCGTTCAAAGGTGCCCGGTCGCGTGCTGACCACCGGCAGCGGGTCAGCCGTCCAGGTAAACTGGCGGTGCTCAGTGGCAACGCGCACACGTGCCTTCTCCACGAGCTCACCGAGGTCGACGCGTTCGGTCATTTCGTCAAGGCTGGCGCGGCTAAATCCCAGTAAGCCTTCCAGCAAGTCAGTCATTTTTTGGGTTAATTTGGTCAGCCGCCGGGTGTGATCGATGACGGTCTCGGGCACGTCCATTCCAGCCAAGTCCTCAATCAACCACGCGCTGAGGTTTCGGATGCCGCGTAGCGGTGCCTTCAGGTCATGTGAAGCGACGTAGGCAAAGCTCTCGAGCTCGCGGTTTTTTCGATTGATGTGGGCCAGACTGTCCTGCAGTTCCCGCTCTCGGTGTTCAAGCTGGCGATTGACGGTGACAAGATCGCTGATCGCGGCTTCGACCTGCGCTTGGGTCCTCTCGAGCTGCACGCGACGGGTAACGTTGAGCCATACAACCAACAAGACAGCCAGCGTTGGCAGTAGCCAAATAGCGTGAATCCAGGGCGCGGCATGCGGCGCTGGCAAGTCGATAACGGTGGTCCAGACACGACCGGCGATCGTGGTAGAGCGGTGAAAGCGCAAATGATCCTTGGGGATGGGGGACAAGACGCCGCCTCCAGTCGGGGGGTAGACCGATTGGGCTTGGGCGGTTGAATCGATTAGCTGCAGCTGCGAGCCCTGAATGCCGCTACCAGTGAGCGTGGCCGTCACCAGTGGCTGGACCGAGAACGCACTGATCACGAATCCCTGTAACTGCGTTGACCGAAAAATCGGTGCAGCGGCGAGGATGCCTATATTGCCGGGCTGGCGGACCAAGTCCAGCGGCGCGGAGAAAATTAGGGTGCCCTCGGCCCGCGCTTGCTGAATCATTTTGCTGCGGCGCGGCTCGCTAAGGACGTCCAATCCAAGGGCATTGACGTTGCCGTCACGGGTGCTGACGTAAACCAGCGGCGCGTGTTGCCCCGAAGCGGTCAAGGGACGCGGGCCGCGTGGCGACAATTCAAACATCGAAAACGATGGCTCTTGGAGCTGCCCCTGTGCCATCGCACGGTCGAGCTCGTCGGCCTCCAGCCAAGGGGCGTAGGCCACGCCTGTTAATTCTGGAAACTGTTCAAGCAGTGGGATGGTCAGGGTTTGCCAAGCCTGATAAGTGACAAAATCGCTTGCGGCAAAGACGTTCGCGATTTGGCTGAGCGCATATGCACGGGCGTCTACATCGTTTTCAATACGCTCGACAACGCCGCCGACGCGGTCTTGCATACCGCTGAGCGCTGAGTCACGTTGGGCCTTCGCCACCGTTATCGCAATCATTACAAATCCGGCGATAAGCAGCGCGGCCAATATGCATTCGCCAAGCCGAATGCCTTCCCTAAAGCGGTACACCATCCATGCAGTATGCATGGGCTGGGTGCTTGGTAGCTGAACGGGGTCGCAAAATGCACTTGAAGTTGCATGACCCGGACGCTAGCGTGCGCGGATGAAAATGACGGATGGTCTGTGGCTGTTTTTTTTGGCGGTGTGCCTGTCAGCAGGCGTTATTGGTGGCTCGTACCTGAAAAAGGATGAGCTGTTGCCAATCTGCCATAGCCTGGCACCGGGGCTGTTCCCGCCGGTGTCAGTGACGCTTGCGACGAACACTGGCGTGTTTGATTCCGAGTTGATGTTTTCAGGGCAGCCGTATCAGGTCACTTTTATTGGATCGTCATGCGATGTGGCCTGTGAGCAACACGTCGCGATTGCGCGCGCCCATGCCAGTGCGGCCAAATTGCCTCATCTGTGGGTCGTGGCTGGGGAGTGGGTCGGGCAGTCGGACGATAAAATCAGCCGCGGGCAGGGCCTTGGTGCGATACAGGCCGCCCAGTCATTTGGTCTGTCCGAGTCTACCTGGTCGATGCCAGGCTATGCGGCGAGCTGGGTGTTGAATAGCGATCATCATATCGAATCGCGGCATGTGCTGTCGCAGACGCCCTGGGCCGACTAGTAGCCTTTTGCCGGATCGACCAGTGGTGGCGTGTCGCCGCGGGTGAAATAGCGATTAAGCGTTTCAGCGATGACCCGAGCTGCGGTATCCACGGGTGTTTGTGCACTGATATGCGGTAACACCGTGACCCGCTCATGGCCGTACTTCCAGTCGTCCGCTGGCAGGGGCTCAATGTCAAACACGTCAAGGACCGCCTCGCCAACCCACCCCTGATCCAGCGCGTCGCGCAAATCCGAATCAACCACCGCAGCACTGCGCCCAAAGCTGATAAACCCGAGTTGAGGCCGACACTGGTGCCAGAAGTTACGATCGATAACGCCGCGTGTGGTCGGGGCGTCGGGCAATAAACTGACGACCAAGTCCAGCTCGGCGAGGTCAGTCTGTATCAATGGCCCGCAGTGGTGAGTCCAGGGTACCTGAGCATCAGAGCGGGCACTGAATGTGCGGACCTGAAAACCTTGCTGGTGCAGGCGTTCAGCGCTGGCCATCCCAAGAACCCCAGCGCCCAGGATTCCGACCCGACGCCGGTGCGGCGGGCAGTAGTCACGCGGTGCCCATTGCTGGGATCGCTGTGCTCGGCGGTAGTGCGGCATTTCGCGATGCAGGTAAAGCGACCAGGCAAGCACGGCCTCGGCCATGATATCTGTTAGCCCGGGGTCGATCAGTCGAGCAATGGGCGTGTCGGTGAGCCCGAGGGCCCTATCAACGCCTGCCCAGGTGCATTGAGCCCATTGCAGTTTAGGGAACTGATGCAATTGAGCGGCGGCGGGGGCAGTAAAAACGGCGACCTTTGATTGTCGCGTGCGCGAAGTGAGCCCGGCTTCGAAAGTCAGCCCATGTGCGTTGTTGTTAAGGCTGTCGAGCCAGCGCGTTTGGTCGTCAACACTGGCCGTAGACAGAAAGGGTATCAATGCTTGGATTTGTCAGCCGTCACTAAGAAATAAACTACGACAAACAGGACTCCAATCGCGCCCAGCATCCAGCCCAACGTCTCGCCTTGATTTGCTACATCAACCATGTGTGTTCCTGCGTATTTTTATTGTAAGACCCGGGTAGTCAACCAAAAAGTGCTGGGATAGGCTAGTCCTATGTTCAAACTCGGTGGTCTCATTTTACTGATCCTAGTCGGATCCAACGCGGCGACCGTGGCTGCCTTGGGGCTGACGCCCACTGTGTTGTGCAAAACGACCCCGACGGTCATCTACCTTGATAGCGCCGGAGACGCAGTTGACCCCGCGGGCTCGGCCCCGGGATGCGACTGCTGGCAACGAGGTCTGGCCTTTGCTGGGGCGCCAGATTCGGTGGTGCCGCAGGTCAAGGTGCAAGCTGCGGTCGGCATGGTGCTTGACCGTTTTCCGGTCCTGCCTCGCATGGCCGTTTTGTGGCGCGCCCGCGGTCCGCCGAGTTATTCCGTTTAACCAGCTAACGCCTTTACTGACTGAATACGGAATGACAAATGAAACAGCTTATATCTGCATGCCTGCTGGTGTGCGCGAACCTTGCTGGCGCCTACGCCAGCGCTCAAACCCTTGAAGCGACGGATGCCATAGCCCGTGCCAGTATCCCCGGTGCCCCGAACTCCGCTGCGTTTATGACGCTATCCAATACATCGGCCAGCGATATCAGTTTGGTCAGTGTTAAATCGGATGTGGCGAAGCGCCCTGAGCTTCATGGCCATATCAACGACAACGGTGTGATGCGGATGCGCCAGCGCGAATCGATTGTGATTCCCGCGGGCGGTCAGGTGGTGCTTAAGCCCGGCGGACTTCACGTAATGCTACTTGGGCTGACGGATAGGCTGATGCCGGGCGGGCAGGTGCAATTGACCCTGATCGATGAAGCAGGACAAGAGTACCCGGTAACGGCAGAGGTCGTTGACATGCGCCAGCACACCGGCGTTTCGAGCAAGCAGGGGGCCATGAAAGGGCACAACATGAAGGGACACAACCACTGATGAAGCGAGCGCTGGTATGGGCGCTGTCAGGCTTGATGGCTGTGGCGCTCGGTTTTTGGGGTAGTCAGTGGCTACCCAGTCCGCATAACCAGCGCCAGTTGGTGCTGACGGACATGGACGGGCAGGTGTTTG
This sequence comes from uncultured Gammaproteobacteria bacterium, assembly GCA_937139465.1. Classification (GTDB taxonomy): domain Bacteria; phylum Pseudomonadota; class Gammaproteobacteria; order Pseudomonadales; family Litorivicinaceae; genus Litorivicinus. The sequence goes on along the minus strand of CAKZQE010000044.1, from coordinate 1,711 downwards.
ATTCACTCGAGCGGTTAAAGGGCGAACCTTACGTCGTGACCTTTGGTTACACCTATTGCCCAGATGTTTGCCCGACAACCTTGGCGTATCTGGCGCAGGTGCTTGACGTCTATGAAACCCAATCGGGGACGAAGCTTGAAGCATTGTTCGTTAGCGTTGATCCAGAGCGGGATACGCCGGATCGTCTGGCTCAGTATGTGGCGTATTTTGACGCCGATATGACGGCACTGACGGGTTCGGCCGAACAGTTAAAACAGGCGGCTCAATCGTTCAGCGTTTACTTTCAGAAGGTGGACGGAACGAGGGGGGATGATTACTTGGTAGACCATTCGGCTGGGGTGCTGGTGCTGAATGGGGCGCATCAGTTAGTCGGTGTGATCCGCGACAACGCGCCATTGGATGACGCCCTGGCCGAACTGGCCAAGGCGTCGCCGTAGCGGGCTTACTTCTGCAAGTATTCCAGAACGGTTTCGGGTGAAGAAACACCGTAGGGGTCTTCGGGGTGGTTGTCAGACTTGCCGGGTTCTTCGAACCACTGCTCGACCACGCCGTTTTTAATGACGGCGGCGTAGCGCCATGAACGCTTGCCGAAGCCCAAGTTGTCTTTGTCGACCAGCATGCCCATCTTTTCGGTGAACTCGCCAGATCCGTCAGGAACGACCTTGACGTTTTTCAACTCTTGGCCACGTGCCCAAGCGTTCATGACAAAGGTGTCGTTGACGCTCAAGCAGTAGATCGCGTCGATCCCTGCAGCGGCAAATGCTTCGGCGTTCTTTTCGAAGCCGGGAAGCTGGTAGGTTGAGCAGGTGGGCGTGAAGGCGCCGGGCAGGCTGAACAGTACAACGCGACGAGGGTTGCTTTCGCTACCGAACAGCTCGTCTGACTGAACATCTTCCCAGCGGAATGGGTTGTCGCCGCCGATAGATTCGTCACGGACACGGGTGTGGAAGGTTACCACGGGCAATGTAGTGCCTTGGCTCATGGGAAATTCTCCTAGTTGTGAGTGTGTGTAGCTTTGGTGCCGGGGCAGATTAACAAAGTAAAAAAAAGCCACAAGCGCTGGTTTTTTGTGGGCGTAATAGTAAAAATCAATCGCTGAAAAGCACTTAACTGGAGACTCTATGAAATTTTTGCCCGCAGCCGCTCTTGTATTGGCCGCACCCTTTGCGTTTGCCGAGCCGGAAGTGAGCGAAACTCGCCATAAGGATTGGACGCAGGTTTGCCTGTCTGAAAACGACCAGACCCGCTGCGAAGCCATCCAAGTGCTTAATGTTACTCAGGATGATCAGACGCGGCCGCTGTTGCGTGCGACCTTGTCACGGGTGCCGGATGGTCGTTTCCTAGAAATAGCGCTGCCGCTGGGCATGGACTTGCGCGCCGGATTGGTGATTCAAGTGGATAGCGGCGACGAATTGACCTTTGGCTACAGCACCTGTGTTGCGCAGGGCTGCGCGGCGGTTCTACCGGTGGATGATTCGCTACTGAGCGTGTTGCGCGCAGGCAACAAAGCGCGTCTTGGGTTCCGTCCTTTCGGCTCCACCCAAACACAGGTGGTTGAGCTGTCGTTGTCGGGCTTCACGGCCGCAAGCAAGGGTGTCTAACGCGGCGCTAGCCAGGGTGGGGCGCTGATTCCTGCGCTAAACAGGGCATCAGCCGTGCAACATCGGCGGTTGGCACAGATAACCCTTTGACCCTGTGGGACACCGCAGGG
>CAKZQE010000043.1 GCA_937139465.1 uncultured Gammaproteobacteria bacterium | reverse complement strand
TCACGGGTGCCGGTAATGTCGATCAGAGGCTCCCAACCCAGTACCGTTCTCTTGGGAATATCCAGGATCAGGTTGGCGTTTACGTTGATGAGGCGCGCCATGTTTTCGGCACGCTCCATATAACGGGCCATCCAGTACAGTGTTTCTGCAACGCGCGCCAGCATCAGTTCAGCCCTCCTTCGTCTTCAATCACCCACATGTCTTTGCTGCCGCCACCTTGGCTGGAGTTCACCACCAACGAGCCTTCGGTCAGGGCGACCCGGCACAGCCCGCCCATGGTGCAAGCCGAGCGCTCGCCCTGAAGCACAAAGGGCCGCAGGTCAACGTGACGCGGCGCCAAGGTGCCGTCGATGTAAGTCGGGGTGGTGGACAGGTTCAGCATCGGTTGGGCGATCCAGTTGCGAGGGGCTTTCTTGATGGCGTCGGCCGTGGCATCACGCTCAGCTTGGCTCGCGTGGGGGCCAATTAGCAGTCCGTAGCCGCCGGATTCGTTGACCGGCTTGACCACCAGCTTGTCCAAGTTCGCCAGCACGTGTTTGTACTCGTTGGGCCGCGAGCACAGATAGGTCGGCACGTTTTCAATCAGGGGTTCTTGATCGAGGTAGTACTTAATCAGCGCCGGCACATAGGCATACACGGCCTTGTCGTCGGCTACACCGGCACCGGGTGCATTGGCGATGGCGACATTGCCTGCGCGCCAGGCCGCCATCAGCCCGCGCACGCCCAACACGGAATCGGGGTTAAACACGTCCGGGTCCATAAAGGCGTCATCAATGCGGCGATAAATCACGTCGACCCGCTGCAGGCCGAAGATGGTCCGCATGTAAACAATGTCGTCCTGGCACACTAAATCGGCGCCCTCGACCAGCTGCGCGCCCATCTGCTGGGCCAAATAGCAGTGCTCGAAATAAGCGCTGTTATAAATGCCCGGCGTCAGCACCGCGACGGTCGGCTGAACATCGGTCCGCGGCGACAGGCTGGTTAGGGTGTCCAGCAGCGCCGTGGTGTAGTCCTGAACCGGCAACACGTCCTGACGCTTGAATAGCTCAGGCAAAACGCGCTTTATCAGGTTTCGATTCTCGAGCATGTAGGACACACCGGAGGGGACACGCAAGTTGTCCTCGAGCACGCGGATGGTGCCCTCGCCATCACGAACCAGGTCGCTGCCGCAGACGTGCGCCCACACCCCGTGGGCTGGCTTAACGCCGACGCATTCGGGTCGGTAGTTGGGGCTGTCGAGTAGCAACTCGGCGGGAATAATCCCGTCCTTTAATGCCCGCTGATCGTTATACAAATCGTCTATAAAGAGGTTGAGGGCTTCCAGGCGTTGCTGAAGCCCAGCCGACGTCCGGCGCCATTCGCTGGCGGGGATCACACGCGGAATCAAATCCAACGGCCAGGCACGGTCAATGTTCTGGCTGTCCGAATACACCGTAAAGGAAATCCCCTGCGCTTTGATTTCCGCGTCCAACGCAGCCTGACGCTCCGATAGGTCGGCCTGGGTCATCTGACCCAACTCGGCGCAAAGCGCCCTGGCCACTGGGCGCGGCGCACCCTGATCTAACAACTCATCAAAAAAACCGGCCTGTGCCGGATAGCCATCAAATAATCCAGACATGCGGTCTCCTAGTCCCTGTCCAGGCGTTCCTGCCGCCCTTTGACAACTATACCCATTGCCCCCACCATAAGGTTTGAGAACCTAGTACCGACTCAAGGAAGCATTGTGTTAGCCATTATTTCACCCGCCAAAAACCTCGACATGACGCGTTCTGCCGACGCGCCCGCCACCGCGCCCGACTTTCAGCAACAGGCCCAGGCGCTGGTCGAGGTCATGCGCACCAAGACGCCTGCTGACATCGCGACCCTGATGAAACTGTCGGACAAACTGGCGCACCTGAACTTCGAACGTTTTGCGACCTTTAATGAGGCTTGGAGCGACGCCGGCACCCATGCCGTCATGGCCTTCAACGGCGACGTGTACCAGGGGCTGGACGCACCCAGCCTGGACACCGATGGGTTGGCGTACCTGAACGAGCACCTGCGAATTTTGTCGGGGCTTTACGGGCTACTGCGTCCGCTGGATCAGATGCAGGCCTACCGCCTGGAAATGGGGACCGCCTTGACCAACCCCGGCGGCAAAAACCTGTATGAATTTTGGGGCCGCCGTGTCACCGACGCACTCGAGGCGCAGGCCGAAGCCCTGGGCACAGACACCCTAGTGAACTTGGCCAGCAACGAATACTCCGGCGTGGTCGATTTGAAGGGCACGGCGCTAAAGGTGGTGACGCCGGTATTTAAGGACTTCAAGACCGACCGTTACAAAATCATTAGCTTTTACGCCAAAAAAGCACGCGGCCTGATGGCCCGCTACATGGCGGATCACCGCTTAACCGACGCAGCGGCGTTGAAGGGCTTTGATGTTGATGGCTACGCATTTGACGCCGACGAGTCGACCGCGACCCAGTGGGTCTTCAAGCGTAGGCTCGTCCCGTGACCCCCTTTGAGCACTGGGCCGAGGGCGTCAGTCAAGGTGATGGCCAACTCGCTTGCATTGGTTGCGAGCTAAATGGGTCACGTCCTCCGACACGTCCTGGGACACGCCTGGGGGACGCCGTGAGCGATTGGCCGGCCCAGTACTTTAAGCGCTGCGTGGTCCGCATTGATGTGCTGGATGCCAAGGCCATTGCGATGCTGGGGCGCTTGCGTAATCAATATGCCGAACAGATCGCGCTGTGGATTGATCGCCCTTCAGCGGACGATCTTGAACCTTTGCTCGGACTTGGGTTCAAAACCCTGACAGGCCCGCCAGATGCAGGCTGTTATGGCTACGATTTGGACACCTACAATCACCGCCGCGACTGGAATAACCCGAAATACTGGGCCAACCCCGAGCGCTGGGGCAAGGCGTTTTGGTAGCTGCATCACACTCGAAGCGAGACCCTACGTAGATGATCGTATACACTCAGGTACAGAAATTAGGCAAGCCGTTGCGCGCACTCGCCCTGACCGTCCCGCTGCTTTTGGGACCGCTGGCCGCGAACTCGGCTGAAGGAGCAAACACAGTGGACATAGTGGTAAGCCCGGGCACAGACCGTGCCTATCGCCACGTCGTGTTGGCTAACGGCCTAAATGCGGTTCTGGTCAGCGACCCCGACACGGATAAAGCCGCGGCCTCCCTTGAAGTGGCTGTCGGCTCTGGATCGGATCCACTTGAGCGCGCCGGGCTCGCGCATTTCCTGGAGCACATGTTATTTTTGGGTACCGAAGCCTTTCCGGTGCCGGGTGAATATCAGGAATTCTTGAGTACCCATGGCGGCAGCTCTAACGCCTACACCGCATACGAACAAACGAACTACCATTTTGATGTCGATGCGGACCAACTGTCGCCGGCGCTGGATCGGTTCGCTGCGTTCTTTATCAACCCGCTGTTCACCGAGTCCTTGGTCGAGCGCGAACGCAATGCCGTCCACAGCGAATACACCGCCAAAATAAAAGAGGACGGTCGCCGCTATTTCGACGCCCTAAAACAGGTGGTCAATCCGCAGCACCCCTTTTCCAAATTCACCGTTGGCAACCTCGAGACCCTGAACGGGGAAGAGCTGGCCGACGAAGTGCGCCAATTTTGGGTCGACCATTACTCGGCCAACTTAATGACACTGGCAGTCGTTGGCCGTGAACCGCTGGATGACCTAGAACGCATGGTCAGCCAACGCTTCAGCCCCATTATTGATCGTCGCCTGACGCGTCAGGTCGTCCTCGAACCCATGTTCGAGCCCGAAGCACTGGGCGCAACCTTGGAAGTTCAGAACCTGCGCGACCGCCGCAGCCTGACTTTGATTTTCCCCATTCCCGAAGTGACCAGCCTGTATCGCGTCAAGCCGACCTCGTACATCGGCAATTTGCTCGGGCATGAGGGCGAAGGGTCGGTTTATGACCTGCTACGTCAGCGCGGTTGGGCCGAAGGCTTGAGCGCAGGGCTTGGCATTGCCAACACCGACAGCGCCACCTTTATGGTGAGCATCGAGCTGACGCCGCTTGGCGCCGAACACCGTGACGATATTGTCGAGCTGGTGTTCCAACACATTGCTCTGATCGAATCGAAAGGCATCAACGACTGGCGTCACCGCGAGCAAGGGCAAATCCTGGATACGGAATTTCAGTTTCTGTCTGACGCGCCCGCACAAAGCCACGCCACGGCTCTGGCCAGCGCTTTGGCGCGCTACGCACCCGAGGACGTCGTTCGTGGACCCTACGCATGGGACCGCTATGACCCTGACATGATCGAAGCCGTGCTCGACCGGCTGACGCCGGACAATGTGCTGTTGAGCTACTCAGCGCCCGGCGTCGACAGCGATCTGCGCTCGCCCTGGTACGACACGCCCTATCGCCTCAGCGCGATCGAACCGGAGCGCCTTGCGGCATGGAAGGTCGCACGCCAGCAGACGTCGAGCTACTCGACCACCCTGCCTGATCCCAACCCCTTTGTGGCCACCGAATTTGCTCTGGAAAGCGCACCCGGCCGTGCGCTAGACGTACCGGAGCTGCTTGTTGACGCGGGCAATCACAAACATTGGCACTTGCAGGACCAGACATTCCTAAAACCTCGGGCGGACATCTTTTTGCGCCTGGCGACGCCCGATGCCAATCGCGACGCACACCACTCCGTCGCCACCCGAATCATCGCCCGATTGATCGAAGAAGAGCTGAACGCCCAGACCTACCCGGCCCGAATCGCCGGTTTGGGTTTCGACGTTTACCGCACGCTCAGCGGCATCAGCCTGGTGGCCAAAGGCTACAGCCAAACCGTGCCGAAGCTGGCGGACTTGGTGGCCCGTGCCGCGGCCGCCCCACAGGTCGACCCGCGCGCCTTTGAGCTCATCAAGGCCGACATGATTCGCGAGTTCAACGATAAGGCCCTGGATGCGCCCTACGAGCAACTGATGCAGGCGCTTCCTGTCGCCCTGATCGACGGGTACTGGAGCAACGAAGCCCAGCTGGCGGCCGCTGAAGCCATCACGATTGAGGACATTAACCGGGCATGGAAAGCGCTTCTGAGTAATGCCCGGGTCGACATCCTGACCCACGGGAACCTGACCGACCACCAAGCCCGGGTGATTGCCGATGGGCTGGTGCAGACCCTTCGCCCGTCCACCAACGCCAGTGACTATGGATTGCCCGCGGTCCTTACTGCCTTTGCCGATGACACGGCGATGGTCATGGACATCGATCACGAAGACAAATCCTGGATGGGGTACTTCCCAGCCGCCGAGGCCAGCCCGGAAAGTGAAGCGCTGTACCGGGTGTTGGGCCAGGCGATCAAGACCCCCTTCTACACCCGCTTAAGAACCGAGCAGCAACTGGGCTACATCGTGTTCGCAGGTTACATGCCGCTGATTACGCACCCGGGTTTGGTGTTTGTGGTGCAGTCACCCGAGGCCGAACCCAGCGAGATTGAATCCGCCGCCAGGGCATTCTTTGCAGACTTCGGCCAGCGCGTGGAAACCATGACCACCCCTGATTTTGAGCGCTTCAAGTCGGCCGTGCTAACCGGCCTGACCGAAGAGGACCCGAACCTGTCGGTACGCAGTCGCCGCTTCTGGAACGCAATTGGGTTGCAGGACGGTGAGTTTGATCGTCGCAATCGCGTGATCGCGGCGGTAGCGGAGCTACGTCTGGGCGAGCTGCGTCAGCTTATGCGTCAATTAAGCGCGGGTGAGGGCTTGTTGGAGTTGGAAAGCGCCAGCGAGGCACGGGTCAGCCAAGCCGCGCAGGCCCGTTAACGACTTTTTTCAGCAGCCGAATTAGCCGGTTACGATCGCGGCGGTTTAAAAAGCCGCCGACCTCGACGCGCTCCCCTTTGAAGCAAAACCAGATCCGTGGAGGATCGCCCCGGCGCTTTGGCGGGTCGACCTGAACGCGGGTCCAAACCCGGGCGGCGCGCCATTCGGCTTCCGGCTCCCGCCGTCCGCTTTGAATCACCACTTCGTGGGCACTAAGCTCAATGGTTTGGCAGCGCTCGGCCTGGCGGGCAACCCACCACATGGCCCAGGTCAGTCCGATCAACTCCAAAATGCCCATCGGCAACGCCAGCACCACGCCTTGGAAGGTCCAGAACGCACCGAATCCCAGGATGCCCACACCAAACAAAGCAATGACATAGAGGTTACGCCGCCATGGCATGGCCGCGTTGGGACGTAATATGAGGGTGTCGCTGCGCCCGTCTTCACTGGGCATCCATTCAACCATCGAGATCCGGACCGGCCGTGGTCTGTTTTATCCTTATTTTGCTGGAGTATGCGCACCGCCGCGCCATCAGGTCAACGCGAGGCGCCTAGGAACTCGGTCAGGGCCGACTGGCACTCAGGCTCATACAGCGTCGGCGCATGCCCTGTGTCTGGCACCAGCACCGCCTCAGCATTGGGGTGAAGCGTACACATGCGGTCACAGGTGGCTTGACTGAATAAGTCTGAACAGGCGCCGCGTAACACCAACACCGGAAAGGCAAAGGTTGGCTCCCAGGCTTCCCAAAACGGCGGCACGTCCGCACCTTTTGCTTGCTGACCAATGGCTGGATCGTAATCAAAAACCACCTGACCCGCGCGCTCAGTGCAGACCGCCCGGGTGAAGCGCATCCAGTCGTCCTCGCGCGGGTGGTCAGCGAGCTTGCCCGCGCGCACCGCGGCACAGGCGTCGTTCCAATCCGTGAACGGCCCTCCCATGCCGACGCGGCTGCGAATGGCGTCCATACCGGCCGGCTCGATAACCGGGCCAATGTCGTTGATCACCAGCCGGCGCAGGCGAGCAGGCACGGCAGCGGCCAGCCCCATCGCCAAAATCCCACCGAGGCTGGTGCCAATCACATCGAATCTGGGTTCAGGGCGGCTCTCAAGCCAGCGGATTAGGTCAGCAAGGTAGGTCTGGGGGGTGTAGCGGCTCGGGTCCGGATCCCAGTCACTGTCGCCACGCCCGCAGAGGTCAACGCGGATCACGGGGCGCGAGGGAAATAAGGCCAAAATGCCATCAAAGTCCCGGTGATTTCGGGTTAGCCCCGGCAGGCACAGAATCGGAACGCCGCGGCCCGGCCGATCGTAGATGGCCATGCGCAAAGGCGTGTCGGTATCTGTGCGGGAAAGCTCGACAAAACTGCGTTGCGACATTGGCATTTACGGCCTCCCTAGGCAAACTATCAGCATGATTGATCCCAACGTACTGGCGCTATTGATGTGCCCAATCAGCGGCGGCCCGCTGACCTACAACCCCCTGACCGAATCCCTCGATTCCGCTGACGCCGGCGTGCGTTTCCCGATCATCGACGGCATCCCGCACTTACTGGAATCAGCGGCCCAGCCCCTAGGGTGAGTGCTTAAGCACCCACTGCTCAAGCTGCGCCAGCAGTTCGGTCTGCTCTGGGCTGAGTGCCTGGTGCGCCAGCGCCTCCATCTGACTCTGGTAGCTGTGAACACTCATGGCCTTGGTACCGTCCAGCTGCCAGCGTTTGGATCGATATCGTGTCCAGCGCTTGTACTCACCCGGGCTTAGTTTGTTTGGGTAGTTCCGGGCAATATAAAGCGGCAACATGGCTCGTAATCGCGCGTCGTCAAATTCCGGTGGGTTGGCCACCAATTCATCCACATCGGACTGGCGAACCTGACGCATTTTGGCTTCGTCCATGCCGCTGACAAAACCATCGTAGAGCTGCGCGTCTGCAAACTCAGATGCCGTGGACGAATACTCAAACACGGCCTCGGCCAAGGTCCACCAGTGCGACAGCTCGCGCTGGCGAATTCGGGCCCGCTGGGCCGCCAAGGTTGCCCGGTCAATGCCCGTCACCGCCAAGGCTGTGGGATTGTCCTTGAGCCATTCCAGTGGAAACAACGCGCAGGCCCGATTAATCCGCAACCGCCGCAGCGCCACCTCGGGATGATCCGCCGGTCGCTGCGCCCGCGGTGTAAACAGGGCCGCGCGCAAAGCCTCGGGCTCCAGGGTTTCGATGGCGGTCAGGTCGAGCCCTAGATCAATGCAATACCACTCGTTGGGGTTATTGGCACTGGCGCCGAGGGGATAAATCAGGCCGGCGTAACCGCGCTCACGGCCGAAACTGCCGTCAATGTGCAAAAGCGCCCCAACCCCCGATTGGGCCGCCGACAACAAGCCCAGCACGTGTTTTTTGTCGGCCTGGGCAATGCAGGCATCCCAAACCGGGCGCGCCTTGGCAAACACCAACGCCGCCAAGGCGCAGGTCGCCTGGGTGTCGGCCAGGGCATCGTGGGCATTGCTGTGGCTGATGCCGTTGGCCGGGGCCAGGTCCTCGAGCTTCATGGACAGCAGGCCATCGCGCTCAGGCCAAACGAGGGCATCGTGCGCCAGCACATAGGTCGCGCGCACAATGGGCAACAAATCATACCGCTGTGACTGATTTTCGAACTGCCAGCCATAGGGCGACAGAAAGTTGCGCCACATCAGGTGCTGCGTAAAGGGGTCATCAAACCCGGCGGTGTTGTAACCCATGACGATCTGCTGGCCAGCGCCCAGAACATCCAGCACCTGGCGCGCAAAATCCGTTTCGACCATGCCCTCAGCGTCCAGCACCTGGGGCGTCAAGCCATGCACCAGGGTGGCCTGCGGGCTCGGGATCACATCCCCCGCTAGCTTGGCTTTGAATTCGATGTTGTCCGTAACGGACAGCTGGGCGTCGGCCAAGGTGGCCGCGAACTGCACCGGCCGATCCAAGGCAGGATCGAGACCGGTGGTTTCGTAGTCGTAGAAAACGAAGCTGCGGTTAGTCATCCGGCAGGGTGACATTCAGCTCGAGCACGGCGCAATCGCCGTCACGGTCCAACTGAATTTGCACCTTGTCGGCATCGATATCGACGTACTTGCTGATGACACCGATGATTTCCCGCTGCAGATCCGGCAGGAAATCCGGCCCGGACTGGCGATCGCGCTCGTGGGCGATAACGATTTGCAGACGTTCTTTGGCGGTTTTCGCCGTGTCGCGCTTTTTCTGGAATAGGGACAGGAAACTCATCGATTAACCCCCCAGAACGCGTTGAAAGAAGCCACGTTTTTTCGCCGTCAAGAAACGCAGTGGGCGCTCCTCGCCAAGCAGACGATCGACCGCGTCTTGGTAGGCCTGACCCGCATCGGTGTCCTTGGCCTTGATGACGGGTTCGCCGCTGTTTGACGCAGACAGCACGTCAGCGGACTCGGGAATCACACCCAGCACGTCGATGGACAAAATATCCTGGACGTCTTCCAGTGACAGCATTTCACCCTTATCAACCCGCTCGGGGCTGTAGCGCGTCAGCAGCAAGTGCTCCTCGATCTGGCCGCCGTCTTCGGCTTTTTTGGACTTGCTTTGCAAGATACCCAGGATGCGGTCCGAGTCGCGAACCGAGCTGACTTCGGGGTTGGTTACCACGATGGCGACATCGGCGTAGTAGAGCGCCAAAAACGCGCCTTTCTCGATGCCTGCGGGGCTGTCGCAAACGACAAAATCAAAGCCCAGGTCATCGACCAGTTCGGTCAATACCTGTCCGACGCCTTCTTGGCTTAGGGCGTCTTTGTCGCGGGTCTGAGAAGCCGGCAGGATGTAAAGGTTCGGCGTGCGCTTGTCCTTGATCATCGCTTGATTCAGGCTGGCTTCACCCTGGATCACGTTGACGAAGTCGTAAACGACGCGGCGTTCAACGCCCATGATCAGATCGAGGTTACGCAAGCCGACGTCAAAGTCGATGACGCAGGTTTTGAAGCCCTGCTGTGCGAGTCCGGTAGCAATAGCAGCACTGGAAGTCGTTTTACCGACGCCGCCCTTGCCCGAAGTGACGGTGATGATCTTGGCCACGTGGGGTATCCCTGGGTGAGTTTATACCCCGCTAGATTAACACGGACGCAGCAAACCTGAACAGCGGGAATTGTTACCTAGGATTCGGGCAGCGAGCCCACCTGAAGGCGTTGATCCAAGAGCGAAAACATGGCGGTTTTGCCCCACTGTGGCAGCTCCGACAAGTCCTCCTGAGCCATAAAAATACCGGCAATCGAGACCACCTGCGCCTCCAATTTTCGGGCAAACAAGCGGGCATTTTCATTGCCACTGACACCCGCCGCAACGCGACCGCGCAGGGTGCCGTAGCAGTGCACATTGCCGTCGGCCATCACTTCGGCGCCGGCGCTGACGGTGCCGAGCAAAATTAGGTCTTGGTTCTGGGCCCAGATTTGCTGGCCCGAGCGCACTGGCGTCGTCACGATGCGAGCGCCTTCGGCAGGCGCCACGGGGGCTGCAACTGGGGCGACCGGCTCCGGAGCGGGGGCCTGCGAGACCGGCAACATGCCAAGCCCGTCGGCGTTCGGCAGGCAGGCAAGGCCCATGGCGCTGGCTTGACTGAGGGCACCACCGCCTGCGCCCATCACACCGGCCAAGGTCACCCGAAACTTACGGCACACCCGCACCATTTCGCCGATGTCGACGTGACCGGGGAAGCTGCCGACATCGATGACCCATGGCCGCACGAGTAAGTCGGGGGATTGGGCGACAGTGCTCTCGAACCACTGATCCAAACGAACCGGGTCATTGGAGCCCAGCGACAGGATCAACAGCGGGTAGTCAGTTGCGCTAAGTGTGAACAAATTGTGATACCTAGGTGATACAGGCGCCCAGTGTAGGGCGAGCGCCGGGGCGAGTCTAGAATTTGTAATTCAGCGCAGGCGCTGGCCGGTGTCGGCCTCGTCCTCAGCCAAGGACCATCCCGTGGAAAGACCATCAGCCTGACGCTGCTCGGCCAGGTTAATCGCCAGGCGCAGGTTGTTCTCGCTGTCGGCATTGCGCAGGGCTTCTTCGACGGTAATGGTGCCGGCCTTCCACAGCTCCAGCAGTGCCGAGTCAAAGGTCACCATGCCCTCGGTGGCGGCTTGCTCCATGGCTTCTTTTAGCAGGCCCACCTCGCCCTGGCGGATCAGGTCGCTGACGCGGGGCGACCCCAGCAACACCTCAACTGCGGCTGTGCGTTTAGCATCGGGGGTTTTGACCAATCGTTGGGACACGATCGCGCGCAGGTTCAGCGACAAATCCATCAACAGCTGATCGCGGCGCTCCTCGGGGAAGAAGTTAATGATTCGATCCAAGGCCTGGTTGGCGTTATTGGCGTGCAGAGTCGACAGGCACAGGTGGCCGGTTTCGGCAAACGCGATGGCATGTTCCATGGTTTCGCGACTGCGAATCTCACCAATCAGGATCACATCTGGTGCCTGACGCAGGGTGTTTTCCAATGCGTCCTGATAGCTGTCGGTGTCCATGCCGACTTCGCGTTGGTTGACGATGGATTGCTTGTGCCGGTGCACGAATTCGATGGGGTCTTCGATGGTAATAATGTGGCCTGCGGCATTGGCGTTTCGATAGTCCACCATGGATGCCAGGGAAGTCGATTTGCCGCTACCGGTCGCGCCGACAAACAAGATCAGCCCCCGCGGTGCCATGGACAACTTTTTTAGCAGTGGCGGCAAACCCAGCGACGCGATGCTGGGAATGTCGGTCTTGATCGAACGCGCAACGATGCTGACCTCGCCGCGCTGGCGAAAGGCATTGACCCGGAATCGGCCCAGCCCAGGCTCGGACACGGCAAAGTTCAGTTCGGGCTTGGCGCCAAATTCAGCGCGCTGGGCGTCGCTGATCGCGCCGTCCAAAAGCCCCGCCACTGCCCCGTTTGGCAGGGGTTCGCCCAGCGGAGTCATGACCCCGTTGACCCGCACCATCGGCCGGGCGCCGGTTGATAGGTATAAATCCGAGCCTTCGCGCGAATCCAGCTCGCGTAGCCAGTCCAATAACGTCATGACCCTAGTTTAGGGCGCACTATCGGCGGCGACCGAAGGGATTCAGCAATTGTGACCGGTTACTCGAATTGGCTCAGCGGCCCGTATTGGACCTCGCCAATCAGCGCGGTGCTAGGACCGCGCCTATGCTCTAGGAACCACCCACGTTGAGCACCGCCATGCCCCTGTTTCCTTTACTAATTCTGACCTCGGCCCTGTTGAGCGGTTGTGGCGTACCGCGCAATACCGAGGTCGCCGCCTCCCCGGCCGCAGTCACCACCCCGACCCTGCTGAGTACCGTGGTCACCACGGCTTTTGGTAGCTATCAAGGCCAGAACACCAGCGGCAGCGTTGATGTGCAGATCGCCGGTAGCGGTGGCGCCAACGTCAACCAACCGGTGGTGGACGACTTGGTCACCCGAACGGTCGCCGTCGATGGCACGTCCTTTCAGGTCACCGTGGGCGGCGAGACCTTTGACGTCGTCCTGGCCAATGGCACCCACAGCACCTATGCCGTCTACGCCGACGCCGTAGCGGGCCTGCGCTCGGCGCTGATCCACGGCACCGAGGTCACCAGCATGCCCTCCGGCACCGCCAGCTATAACGGAAACCTGAACCTGTATCCCGAGGCGGTTAGCGCCGGAGCAGTCTTACCGGGCACCTTTACGCTAAGCGCTGATTTCGACGACCAAAGCCTGAGCTTCGTGGGCACCAGCGACACCAGCGGGGACTACCGAATTGAAGCGGCTGGGACCATCAGCGGCAGTGACTTTACCGGCACCGGCGACTGGACCGCCTTTGGCGAAGTAACCAATGGCGGCATTCAGATCGATGGGTTCTTTTCCGGCGCCAACGCCGAGGACGTCGCGGGCACGGTGTTGGGCAACCGTGGCGGAAGCGCGCACTACGTGGGTGTGTTCGGAAGCGATCTCTAGTGCGGCGGTGGCTGGTCGCGGTCCTGCTGTGTTGTGGGTCCGCTATTGGGCCGGCATGGGGCAGTAGCACCGGCGGCTGCAGCTGGCTCGCCATTGACGCGCGCCTGGCAGCACACTGCCACGCCCAACGCCTTCGGACCCAAACCCTGACTAGACCCGATGCCATCGCCATCATCCAGCGCCTGCGGGCCCAGGGCATTGCGACCCGGGTCGCGGGGCTTGAGCAGTCGGCCTATTTTTCCCGCCACCGGCTGTCCCCCTTCGTCGGTTGGTCGGACAACCTAAACGGTGGCAACGCCCGAGACTCACTGACGCTTGGCACGATGGCCTTGGTGCTGGACCCCGAACGCGCCCGAATCAGTGGGCCTGAGGTTGGCGTGCAGTACACCGGCGCCCTCGCCTACCCGGTGACTGATACCTTGGCAGCCCGGGGCAGCGCCAGTGTCAAAATTAGCCAAGGGCGCGGCGAAATCACACGGGGCGCCGATGTTCGCGGCTGCCTGGATCAACAGCTAGGCAACCACGCGCTAATGGGCTGCGTTGATGCCCGCGGCCAAGACCAGCGCTGGAGCGATAGCCATGACCAAACTGCCTCGGTGACCTTGACCCGCTTTGTTCACGCCCGGCTGTCCATTGACGCCACCGCAAGCGCGCTTCGCGGTGACGACGACAGTGCCGCCAGCACCTTGGCGATCACGCTGAATACGCTGGGACCTAAGTGGTCCACACGAACCCGCATCAGCGCCGGACACCATGATCGTGGTGACACCCCTGCGCTGAAACGAGGGGTGAGCTTTGACGCCTCGCGGACGCTCGCTACAGGACGGGGCCTGCAGGTTTCGCTGGATTGGCGCAGGGCTGATGGCGGCCAGGTGCTGGGCGTGCCATACGGTTACCGGGATCGCGCGGTTCAGGTCGGGTGGGTCGACCGGCGTTGGGGGCAGCTATCGCTGGGGTGGCTGAGCCGCGCCAGCGACATCGATTATTTTCGTAGCCATACGCCGAGTTTACGCTTCAGTAGCCCCCTCTAATTCGAGGCCCCACTGACGCTGCAACCACGCACCGAAGTCGTGACTGTGAACGTCGGCATGGCGCACCAACCGATCGACCTGCTGACTCAAGGCCATGATGTGTTCGCGCGTTGAGAACGAAAAATAGGTCTCGCCCAAATACAGGACGGCGCGCTGAGCCCCGTATACCGTCACCGGCGCCGAATAGTGCGAGCGTTCATCGTAGAGCTGCACCCGAACCCGAGGATACAACTCGTCATAACGCGCGAGCATGGTGTCCCACTGCTCACGGCGTATGTCGGCGTCCAGCCCATGCCAGGCACCGCGGCCCTCACGAAAATCGTCGAGGCGCTGGCGGGCAATGCAGACCTCCATGTCCGACTCCGCCGACTGCAGGTAGTCAAGGTTCTTGTCGCTCGCGGCCAGGTGCTGCTCCCGATCGACCGGGGTGGCGGCAAATTCAAACGCTATAACGGCCTCGATTTTAAAGAAATCAGGCAAGGTTTGGGGCACGTAGCGGATCTTTTTGCCTTCGGCCTCGCGGCGCCATTCATCCAACTGCGGGTGATACGGCTCACGGTTGGCGGTGGCCACCTGCAGCGATTCACCCAGAATCATCGACGCCGGCTGCGGCGATTGTTCAAGCCCCAGCAGCCAATCCGCCGTCACCTGCAGCACCTGTGCGGCCTCGGCAACCCAATGGGCGTTGGGCGTGCGCGGATGATCAGACGTGAGCAAGCTCGACAAGGTTGAGCGGTCGACGCCAATGCGCTCACTCAGCGCGGTTTGACTCATGGCATTCATCGCCAGCGCCTGCCTGAGGCGTTCGCGAAACAAAAGGGATCGGTCCAGTTTTTTCATTCGCACAGTATAAGCCCACAAGATGTGAATAAATTCACCGCCGGTGTTTTTTAGTGAAAACATACGTCTGGCGGACCCCTGCGGTGCTTCGTAACCTGCGCGCTCAAGGACCACGCACGGAGAACCCCATGGAATTGAAGCGCCGAAGGTGGCTTAAGGCGGTGACGTGGCAGGCACTCGGGCTGATAACGTCGATCATGGTTAGCTTTGCATTCACCGGAAGCCTGTCGCAGTCGCTGGGGCTCAGCCTCGCCCTGGCTGGCACTGGGTTGGTGATGTATGCCCTGCACGAACGGCTGTGGCAGCGCATCAACTGGGGACGCATCAGGACGCCCTAAGCCTGGTTGCGAGCGTGCTTTACAACATCACGAAACCCGATCAGGGTTTGCCCTCCACCCCGCTTGATGGCGGCGTGGCGACTGGGCAGCCCTACCATCAGCGGTTGCCCTGTGAATTTGGCACAGAGGACAACTGAGCATGAGCAAAACCATTTTGATCACCGGCGCCACCGATGGCATCGGCAAAGCCGCCGCGGCGGATTTAATTGCCGCCGGCCACCAGGTCTGCGTTCATGGCCGCGACCCCGACAAGCTCGGCGCCGTGGCGGACGAACTGGGCGCTGCTGGTGCTTGGTGCTGTGACCTGAGTGACCTGATTGAAGTCAAGTTGGCGCTGGGGCAGCTCGATCAGTCCTTTGACGTGCTGATTAACAATGCGGGGGTGTTCAAGACACCCCAGACGCGCACCGTGCAGGGGCTGGACACGCGCTTTGCGGTCAACACCCTAGCGCCGCTGATGCTGACGCAGGCCCTGCTGCCTGGGATGCCAGGCGAGGGTCGCATCGTCAACCTGTCATCCGCCGCACAAGCCCCGGTTAATTTGGATGCACTCGCAGGCAAGGCGCAGCTAACTGACGACTTTCAGGCCTATGCGCAAAGCAAACTGGCGATAACCCAGTGGACACGCCACCTGGCGAGCGTCGTGGAGCCGCTGTGTGTAGCGGTCAATCCCGGATCGCTGCTGGCGACCAAGATGGGCACCGAGGGCTTTGGCGTCGCGGGCTCGGACATCAGCCAGGGGTCTAGCATTATTGTGCGGGCGGCGCTGTCGGATGAATTTGCCGAGCATAGCGGCGCGTACTTTGACAACGATGCCGGCCAGTTCGGTTCGCCGCACTTTGATGCGCTGGATCGCGATTTAAATCGCCGGGTGTTCGAAGTCTGTGAGGCGTTGCTGCCTTAGCGTCGCCGAGTGGCCGTGGGTCAATGCTCAATGCGCTTAACGAAATGCGAGGCCCGATGGGCCTCGCGATGAGGAGTTATACCTGACGCGCTCGACGCGCGCGGGCGCCAACGAAGCCTAGCAGCGCAGTGCCAAACAACCAGACCGCACCCGGCAGGGGAACGTTTGAAATATCAGTTGTGCCACCGCCCTGAACGTCGAAAGTAAAGTTATCCAGTGCTCCCGAGTCGCTCAGTGCGACGGTCATCCAGGCCACGTTCGCCGCGTTAAACTCGACCGTTTCGTATTTGTTGCCGGTCGGACCATGGGTATCCGCGTTGGTCAGGTTGAGGTAGGTCCCGATCAGCGAATCAACCGAACTGTAGAGCTTAAACGTCACCGCACCGAGCTTGACGTCGAGCACGTCGATCGTCTTTAGGAATACGTCGCTGGCGAATTCAAACTTCATCGAACCACCGGAACCGTTGTCGTCCGGCGCACTGTTCGGGCCAAAATTTTCCTGAACGATTAGTACGTTACCCGGGCTCAAACTACCGCCGCCGGTGGTGCTGGCGAAGGGCCCCGTCAGATCAGGGTCAGCGCCAACTGATGTCGTGTCGTACACCCAGGCTTCGGAGTAACCGCCGTTTTTCTTCATCACGTTAGAGATGGTGAGGGTGTCCGTGCCCGGCCCATAACCCACGGAGGTGATTGCGGTTTGATACGCCAGCCCCTCAAAGCCCACCGTAATCGCCGATGCGTTGATCGAAGCGCCCAGCAGTGTGATCGCGGCTGTGGCCTTGCCAAGTGTTTTTAGTGTTTTCATCGATCTGTCGTTCCCAATGCAGTGAATGAAGCCTAGTCACAAAGTCACAGCAAAGTTCGGACCAACTGTACAGGATCCTTGCCCTCGCCCGGACTAGCGGCCGCTCGGGGCACTGGGCTGGCGGCACGGCAGCGATTTGTCGGAAAAGTGAACAGCTCAGGGACCCCGTGTCGAGAATATTTACAAGGATTCTGTGGTGCGAGGGCCGGCTGTGAATCATGGGGCAAGCCAGAAATCGCACCAACACCCAAATTAGACGTTGACAGGCTGTCACAAATCGCTAGTATGCGCCCCACAGATCAGGTGCGGGGTGGAGCAGCCTGGTAGCTCGTCGGGCTCATAACCCGAAGGTCGTCAGTTCAAATCTGGCCCCCGCTACCAACCTGAAACCAAAAAGCCCATGTCAATGAAGCCTAGCGAAGCGGCGTAATTGACATGGGCTTTTTGCGTTTTAGAGCCTGCGACAGCCAGATTTGGGCTCTACCCCATTAACGGCTCTACCCCATTAACGGGGGAATTCACTTTTCTACGTTCGATTATAAACACCGTTCCAACCGCAATGGGTCAAAACCCGAGTTCGATAATTTTCGAAGTTTCTAAAGCCGTAAGCGCGGCGCGTCATCATCTCCATTTTTGTGTGAAAGCCCTCAGTGATGCCGTTGCTGCGAGTGAACCGCCACATAGCGACAATAGGTTGCATCCAAGACCTAAGCGTTTTTGACAGGCGGTGAAGCGGACTGGCGTCTAGCTGATCGAGTAATTCAAGAAAGTACTTCAACCGGTAGCGGGCAGCTTCGCGTTGTATGCCTTTAAGTATCAGCAGCTGCATCAGCTGGTGCTTGACGTCATACAAAGCTTTGAGCACCGGATAGTCTTTTAAATACTGGCCAAGATTTGACCGCTGATCGTTTGTCAGATTCCAGCGATGGCGACGCATGAGGCTCAACAGCCCACGGTTTTTTCGGCCTTCCGGATCTTGCTTTTGCCAGGCCCTCAAGAAATGTTCATTAACCAAGCGAACTACGTGAAAACGGTCAGCCACAATCGTTGCATTCGGGAAGTAACGACGGGCAATGCTGCGGTACGTTTCGGACAAGTCCATCACCACTATCTGCGTGTTTTCTTTGCCCGGCAGGCGGCGTAAGAACGACCTTAAGCTGGGCTCGGAGCGGCCCAACTTCACATCAAACACTTTGCGGTTTTTGAGATCAACGAAGGTGGTAGCGTAGCCCTTTTTCTTGGTGAAGAAGTGCTCATCAATGCCCAGCACTCGCGGGCATGGGCGATTACTCATCTCTGAGCGGCGTTGCTTGATTTGGGCCTGATACCAACGCTCAACGGTCGCGCAGGCCAGCCCATGTGTACGTGACAACTTACGCTGACTGACGCCGCCATCATGTGCCTCAAAGACCTCAAGCTTAAACAGCTCCGACGCTCGAAAACGCGGCCTAATCACCCTAAACCGATGTCTGAAATAACGATTGCACTTAGGGCAGTGGTACTTTGGAACGCTGAGGTTCAGAAACAGGACGCGAGGGCCTTGCTTGGTGTGCTTAACGCGCCGCTGACAGGTCTCTTTTATTCTAAGCCTGTCGTAACCACAGTGAATGCAAGCCTGCCGTCTGGTGGGCTTCGCATAGACCTCAATCGAGCGATGCCGATCAACCCGCTGAACTTCTAAATCAGATATGCCTAAAATGACGCCGACGTGGGACATTTGTTGCTTCTCCTAAAACCGTTTCTGCAAATTCAGTTTAAAGAAAAGTGACGGTGTCCCCCGTCAATGATGAAGAGCCAGGGGCGAGCGCGCCGGACGCGCGCGAGTAAATCTGGCCCCCGCTACCAACCTGAAACCAAAAAGCCCATGTCAATGAAGCCTAGCGAAGCGGCGTAATTGACATG
>CAKZQE010000042.1 GCA_937139465.1 uncultured Gammaproteobacteria bacterium | reverse complement strand
CCGATGTGCGACCCGTTGCCGCCCATACCGACGCCCATCGCCAGGGCCCACCACATCACGCTGACATTGACGCCCTCGCCCTGCAGTCCGCTGAGCACTGGGATCATGGCGGCGGTGAAGGGAATGTTGTCAATCAGCGCCGAGAAGATAGCGCTGGACCACAGCAACGACATGGCCGCGAGCATGGGATGATCGACAATCAGCGGTTTGAATTGTTCGCCCACCTGATGCAACAGCCCTGAGTGTTCGACGCCGCCGATGACAATAAATAACGAGATAAAGAACACAAGCAACGGCGTTTCCACCTCGGCCGTGGCGGCTTCCAATTCAACGTGGCGCGTCACAAACAACAGCAGCGTCAGGCAGCTAGCGGCGACCAACCACGGCTCCCAGCCGATCAGGTTATGGAAAATAAACAGCACCACCATCACGCCCATTACAAACAGGCTTTTGTGCCACAGGCTGCGGTTTTTGAAGGCAACGGTTTGCTCGAACTGGGCGCCGGCTTGGGCCGCCAATTCCTGTTTGAACAGCAGTTTCATGGCCGCCAAGATCGCCAGCCAGGCCAAGGTAACCGGCGGCCCCATGTGGACAATGAAGGTATTGAAATCGATACCTGCGGCCGAGCCAATCATCATGTTCGGGGGATCCCCAACCAAGGTAGCGACGCCACCGGTATCGGACAAAAGCGCCGCGGCGAGCAAAAACGGAATCGGCGACACCTTCATGGTGCGGCTAATCATGATGATCAGCGGGCCGAAGATAATCACCGTGGTGACGTTATCCAACAGCAGCGAAATCAGGGTAATCGCGGTGCCGAGTAACACCAGCAAGGTGAATTGGTTGCCCCGGCTGATGTTGGCCAGCTGCAGCGCTAAGCGCTCAAAACCGCCGGTGCTGACCATGATTGATACGATGATCATCATGATCGCCAGCAAAAATACGACGTTCCAGTCGATCGCTTCGAGGGCGAGTTCGGGTGAGTAAAAGCCTAATTGTTGGCCGGCGATAATCATCGCGCCGGCGCCTGCCATGGCGAATTTGGCCCGTTCGATGCCGTGAAAATGTTCGGTAAAAATACCGAAAAATGTCACAAGCAGAACGATGCCTGACGCCACCATGCTAGTGGTGAGTTCCATCGTGTGTTCCATCTGTTGTCTAGGGCGCGCTTAACCATCAAGGCCGGGCACGCCGGGGAAGCGAATTGTGTTAGACGAACAGGGGGCGCGGGGGCGCACGAATGTGGGTAGCGGTGGGGTGGGTACTGATCGCACCCGTTGGGTTGCTCAGATGGCCGGCTGCACGCTCGGTGACAGTGGCAAGGACTGGGCTGACCGCGGCGACGTCATCGCTGCTGTCGTTGCCATCGAACTGGTCGATGGCCCAGTGTGCCGCGGGCAGTCCATCGACATCGCCGGCGTGGACGGGGCCCGAGAAAACCATCGCGAACACCAACGCCAGTGCCGCGAACAAGGCTGTCAGCGGTGGTGTGGCGTGCATGCGAGTCGAGGTCTTCATGGGGCTGAGAGTAGGCCCAATACGGGCCCGAGTCGAGTGATTTTTGTGCAGGTGCACAGTGGATTCAGGTGGCCTGTTGGTCCATGGTGGTGGGGTCGGTGACGCAGAGGTGGGGCGACGCGCCACTGACCATTCGCACCCAGGGCAGGGTGTGGTCACAGCAGGGAAACTAACCACCCCGTTTTCGGGTCACAGTCTTCGGAGGTTCCCATGTTGCCATTCAAAATCACGGCTTTGCTGGTGCTGCTGTCGCCACTATTGGCGTCGGCCGATCAGAACGCGCCCGAACTGGACGCCCTGTTTGCGCAGCTGGCGAGCGCAGAATCGCACCGGCCCGCTCGGGTGATCGAACAGCAAATCTGGCGCCATTGGTTGGCGTTTCCGGATGACAGTGAGTCGCAGTATATTTTCAATGATGTCGTCGAGGCGGTGTCACTGGGCCAGATACAGCGCGGGCTGGACCAAGCGAACAAGGTGATTCGCACCCACCCAGATTTCGCCGAGGCCTGGAATAAGCGCGCAACGCTTTACTACATTGCCGGTGATTTCGAGCGCTCCGTGTCGGACATTATTCAAACCCTAGCCCTTGAGCCGCGTCATTTTGGCGCCTTGTCCGGCCTAACTCAGATTTTTGAGCGCCAGGGACAGTATCAGCGCGCCCTAAAGGTGCTGGGACAGCTGCGGGTGGTGTCGCCACAAACGCCTGGCTTGGACGCTTGGGAAGCCCGGCTGCGCACGAAGCTGGCCGACCAGGCCACCTAAGCACCCTCAGGCGTCAAATTAGCCCGGCCCGCTTAAAGAGTGTCTCGGCGTCGCCCTCGTGCTCGGCGGCAATGCCCCTCAGCAGAACCTGCGGTTGTTGGGGTGGCTCCAAAACGGCGATGGTTTCATGACGCACGCCCAGCATTTCATCAAGCAGAGATTTGCACAGATCCGTGATGCGCCGGGCTGCCTCGGCGTCGGACTGGCCATCGGCGACATTGAACAGGTCACCGGCATCGTCTGCCGGCGCGTCCTGGGTCATCTCAAAGGCATACACGCCGGGCAAATCATCCTGCGATGCCAGCCCAATGTGTTCGAGGGAAACCACCGACAGGGTGATGTGGCGGTGACTAAACACGGCTGTACGACGATTCGCATCGAACTCCCAGGCCTGAATGTGTGTGATGGATGGGGTGTTCATGGCTGTCCTTTAACGGTGGGCCTGTCCGGGCTGATGCCATAGCGCAGTCCCGCGAGCGACAGCAACAAGGCCACGGCGACAGGGGCGACTACGGTGTCGATCTGGCCAGTGCTCTCGGCGATCACGCCACCGACCCAAGGCAAACCAAACCCGAGCGCATAGCCAATCACTGACATCGACGCCGTTAGGTCGCTCACTGCTTTGCCGGACAGCACCACACTGGGTAACCCCATCAATAGAATCATTAGCATCGTGGCCCAAAATGCCATGGCGCAGGCGACAACAAGCCCGGTCCAGCCCGACACCAGCATAAATGCCACCAGCAACGACCCCGTCAGCCAGGTTGAGACGCGCACCCAGTTAAGGTCGCCAATCCAACTGGCCCAGCGCAGCACCCACAGTGACGCCAGCATGGGCATCAGGTTAAACACCAGTAGAAAGAGCGGCAGCTGTTCGGTTTCGCCACGGGCAAAGGCAATGTCCCCGGCGTAGGCGTTGACCGCATAAAACGCCGCGATCGAGCCGCCCAGTGGCACGCCGAGGGCAATGGCTTGGCGGTCCCACAGGGCCTTGGGTGCGTTAATGGTCCCCGGTGCTTCAGCCGGCTCGGGCGTTACCCGTGACTTAATGAGGGCGGCGACGCCGACGGCGGCCACCACGATCGACCAAAACCCAATGATGGACTGCCAGTCCGGCCCGACCACAGGCACCAGCAATGGCAGGCTCAGGCCGGCGGAGGCAAATTCGCCGATCATCATCCCGTTTAAATACACCGCGCACCCAAAAGCGATCTTGGTCGGTGTCCAGATGCGCACCACGGCCGGCAAGGCGGTTTGAAACAGCCCGATGCTGACGCCCATGGCTGCGGTGGCGCCCAGCAACATGACCGCATCGCCCGCCAGTAGGCGCCCAAATGACAGGGCGCCGGTCGCCACTAGACCGATGACCAACGCGCCCTGGAGTCCGGCGGCATTAACCAGCCACCGACAGGCCAAGGCTCCCAGCGCTATCGTCAGCATTGGAAGCGTCGTCAGCGCTCCGGACATGGGGCCGCTGAGTGCGAATTGATCGGACAGCTGCAGCGCGACCGGCGGGACCGCAAGAATGGTCAAACGCAGGCAAAAGCCGGCCAGCCAGAGCAGGCTAAACACTAAAAACATAAACGCAGGCACTCACTAGTTAGGTCGGCACGGTATCACAGCGGCAGGAGAATCGAGCCGTCAGGTGACCCGCGCTTTGGCATGAAATTTCGGCTGATCCCATTCGCCAGTTTCAAGGACATCGGCCAGCGCCATAGCGGCCCTGAGCACATCAAGATGGCTTAAATACAGCGGCGCAAAGCCAACGCGAATCAGATCCGGAGCGCGAAAATCACCGATCACGCCGCGTGCAATTAAGGCTTGAACGACGGCATAGGCGTTTGGGTGGGCGAACGCCAGGTGCGACCCACGTTGCTCGGGGGTGTGCGGGCTACGCAGACTCACTGAGTCCGCCGGGCACAACGCCTGGACGCATTCAATAAACCACTGGGACAGGGACTGACTTTTGCGCTGCACCGCGACCATATCTACTGATGCCCACACACGCATCGCAGCGTCCAGCGCGTGCAGACTGAGGATGCTTGGCGTGCCGCAGATCATCCGTCGGATGCCTGCGTGGGGTTGATAGTCGCGCTGAAAATCGAAGGGTTGCGCATTGCCCATCCAGCCGGGCAAGGCGGGGGAGACCTGGTCAATCCAGGTCGGATGGATCCAAATGTAGGCGGGGGCGCCCGGCCCTCCGTTGAGGTACTTGTAGGTGCAGCCGACCGCAGCGTCGGCATTGCTGCCCCGCAGGTCCAGCTCGACAGCACCGGTGGAATGGGACAAATCCCAAACGACGCGCGCGCCGTGGGCCTGAATGCGTGCCGTGGTGGCTGGCAGGTCACGTTTGGCGGCAGACCGATAGTCAACCTGGCTCAGCAGCACGCAGGCAACATCGCCGGTCGCTAGCGCATGCTCCAGCTCGTCGTCGGTGACAAAGTACGCGACGTCCAGCGCCGGGTTTAGCCGCGCCAATGCCTGGACCATGTAGTTGTCGGTGGCGAAGTTATCGCCCTGTGACAGGATGCGGGTGCGGTCCGGTTGGGTTTGGCACATGGCATCGACGGCTTTGAACAGGTTGATCGAGGTGCTGTCGCACACGGCGACCTCGCCGGCGCCGGCGCCGATCAGCGGGGCGATCAGGTCCCCAACCCGCAGCGGCGCGTCGAACCAACCGGCATCGTTCCAGCCGCCGATGAGCTGCTGACCCCACTGATTTGTCAGGGTGTCGGCGACACGACTGGCGATGTCCGGCTGGAATGCGCCAAGGGAATTGCCATCGAGGTAGATCAGCTGGTCAGGCACAGCGAAGCCCTCGCGATAGCCAGCTAAGGCGTCGTTCTGGTCTAGCCGCGTGGCGCGCTGATGCAAGGCCGCCGTGTCGTTTTGCATGAGGATGCCTACCCGGGTAAACGGCCGCGATTGAGCGGCAGTGGGGACAGTTCGCGCATGCGTTCAAAGACGTCGACGCCGATTTGCTGGTACATGTGCAACAGGTCGACCAGCACCCAGTTTTCGCGAATAAGCCCGTTTTCACAGCGCCAAAAGTCGAGTGACCGTGCCTCGATTTCCTTGCCCGTTCCGGCCACGCCCATCAGCCCATCCCCAGACCAAGTCATGTTCATATTCGGCCACCCGGTGACCGCGACGTAGTCGCCGTCGGCGAAAAAGATGCAGCTGCCCGGCTCGGATCGGCTGTCGGTGAAGGCTTTGCGCCATGGAATTTGGTGCCAGTGTCGAAAGCCCTGGATGCCACGGTTGGTGCCGATGCCGGCGGGGCCGTACCAATTCATCTTCGGATGCCAGAATTGATCCAGCTTCATGGCCTCAACGCCGCCTTCGCGCAGGTAGCTCAGGTGCGTCAGCATATCCACGACCAGGGCTTGGGATGCGGCGGAGCGGGACTCGTTGCGCGCACCGCTCAGCATGCCGTCGCAGGTGGCTGGCGCCGGCGCAGCCCAGGTCTTGCCAAGGGCCGGGGCCAGTGGCCAGCAACCCACTTGAAACATGACCTCTGGGATGTCCCAGATGGCCTGAATTTCGACGACCTTGCCGTCCTGAATTTTGAAAAATTCGTGGAAGCGCATCACCAGTTGGTGGCCTGTGGCGGGTATATCCAACCAGGGCGCGAGTGACACCCCGGTGTAGTAGCCGCCACACCCGACCCAATCGCCGTCATCGGCCGGGCCGGCCATTTGGATGTACTCACGGCGCTCAAGATCAGGCCAAGCCTGCGCCAGGTTATTTAGGTGTTGGGCAAAAAAGTCGATGCCCTCACCCGAGCCGAGGGGGTGGCACAAATGGACCGCCATGTCCGGCGATGAGCTGGCACGGGCAACCTCCAGAAATGCTGGCAAATCAAAGTCGTACAGGTGCTGCGCCCAGCGCGTTAAGAGTTTTCGGTGGTCGGGATGTGACATCGGTGCCTCGCGAATGCATTCGAATTCATTTGTGCCGAGTCTACGCCGATAAATCGGCTCAGGTCGAGCCTTGCGTGGGCGCGTCGCGGTTAAGGATCCGAGCGGTTAGCCGTGCTCGAACCTTTGGCGTCAGTTCGCAAACGGGTGGCGAGCTGCCCCATGATGTCGGCGCGCTCTTGGTCGCTGTAGCTAGACCAGTGGGTGATCTCGTCGAGGGAGCGTCCGCAGGATTGGCAGCGGCCCTGCTGGGGGTTGTAGTTGCAGGTTTGGTTGCAGGGGCTTTGCATAAAAGGCGGGTGTCGCGCGGTGAAGGTGGCGCCAAGGATACAGAAAACTGTCGCCGTCCACGCGGCTTGGACGATTCGCTGTCAGTG
>CAKZQE010000041.1 GCA_937139465.1 uncultured Gammaproteobacteria bacterium | reverse complement strand
GTGACGCACTGATCGATCTGATAGACGGTGCGGATGCCTATGATCTGTCCTGGAGCCAATCCGAAGCGCGCCTTGAATCACGCATGATGGTTGGGTGGTTCGACACCAACAGCCCGCGCGATGCGGTGGCGGCGGCGGCCCGAGACTGGGGAATGAGCCCGGCCGTCGTGTCTCGCTGGTTGCGTGAATCTGAAGGTATGGACTGCGGGATCACCGTTAATCGCGATTTCTCATCCTTTCGTCTATACAGCCATGGCTGGGGAAAAGCCGAGCCGGGGACCCCTGGCACGGTGGTCTATAAGGGCTTTAAGGCCTTAGCTGACGGCTCGGTTCGTGTTGATGAGTATCTCCACGGTGGAGACCTAACGGACCCGGATAACCTGGCCTTTGCGTTGGCGCATTGCCGCTTTCCACAGTGGGTGGATGCGGTCGCTGGCCTGGCACGTGACGTAGGGGAACCGATACCTTTTACGCGGATAAGTAATCCGGGTCGTAGCAGTTGGTTGGCCACGGTGCGCCATTGCGATGTGGATGCAAAGCTGGTGTCGCCTGATCTTGTGGGTCGCAGGCTGGCACACATTGCGGGTGGGGTTGATGCCACCAAGGGCCCATTTGATTCGTTCTATATATCGGCGTCACCGGGGATGGTGCGCAGTTTCCTGGGGGTGGAATCCTAAGGGACACCGTGCACACTTCGCCCCGAAAGCTATAAAGTTAAGATAAAAACACTGACGTTTATTGTACAATTGGGTAGTTTCCCTTACGTACAAGGTCTAAACGTCCAACATGCTACCTATTCGTTACCCCCTTGGCCTGCTGGCGCTGCTTAGTGCTGGTGGTTTGATGGCCGCACCGGCTTATGTGGCCGATCCGAACAGCAGTCAGTCCGAAGTCATCACCGACTTTGATGCCGTGCTCAAGCTAACGGCGACCGGGGCGGACAATGCTGGTCTGTCAGTGGCTGAGCGTCGCAACCAAATTACCTTTGACCCATCGTCCAGCTCATTTGCCGATGCGGACTCTGACTTGTCCGATGTGTCGAGCGAAGGCTCGCTCACGTCATATCTCTACAAGTTTCTGGATGACGGAGGTGCGTTCGATGCGGATGCCAATGCCGGCGTTTTTGGATTCACGGGCAACCTCAGTCTGGATCCGGGCACGACATCTGCGACGCCCAACCTGCCGGTGATTGTGGACTTGGGTGAGGTGCAGCTTGACGTGTCGGGCAACTTTGAAGCTCAGGGCGCCTTGCTGGTGTCGACCGTCAACAGTTTTGCGTCGTCCGGCGGCCTAAGTTTGGACGGCGTCGGGAGCCTAAACGTCGATACTAGCCGCACAGGGCGGTTGGAGGCCGGCGAGCTGTTGGAAATTTCGTCGGGCAACCCGGCCAACTTCAAGCTGGCTCTGGATCTGAACTCGACCTTGCAAAACGGTGCATCCTTTGTGTTTGCCGAGGAAACCTCGGGGTCGGCTTCGTTGTTGGTTAGCTTTGACGTGTCTGACGCGTCGAACTCGCGTCTGTTTGATACGTCCTACGTGATTAATTCGTCAGCGCTTCGCAGCATCGATGGCTCGAACAATGAGCGTATTACGGTGACCTTTTCCCGCGACAACGACGAGTACATCACCAAATCGTTTACCGCCAATCACCCCTCGAATGATGCCGCTTTGAAGCTGGGCACCATTGCCGCTGATGGCGTTGCCTTGGGTGACCTACAGACCGCGCTAACCCTGCTCGACATCAATGATTTTGGGTTCGGTGATACGGCGGCCAACTTGGCGACCGAAGTGAAGCGGCTGGCGCCCATTGCCAACAACTCACACGTCATCAGCAGCCTAGGTGGGCTCAATCTGGCGTCGGATTCCATCGACTATCGCATCGCCACAAGGCGCGGCAACTGGTCAGGGTACAGCGAACTGGATCAGTCTATTTGGATGCGCGGCTTGGCTTCGCGCACCGACTCCAGTGGTTCGGTGCCAGCGTCGGTGCCGGGTGCGCAGGACAATGCTGGGCATGATGGATTTGATAGCAAGGCGCGCGGCTTCTCGTTCGGTTTCGACCATGCGGTCGATGGCGGCCTAATCGGGCTGTCGTTTTCGCGGGTCGCAACGGCCATCGATCAGGATGATGACCGCTTAGGCGAAGGCTCGGACCTTGAGCAGCGCGTGTTCGCGGTTTACGGCCAAGTTAATGACCGTAAGCGATTTGCCAGCCTGTCTCTGAGTCATGCCAATGGTTGGGTTGATGGCTTTCGGCGAACGGCCGTTGGGCGTACTGCTGACTTCCGTTTTTCCAATGACACGTCGAGCGCGCAGTTGCGTGTAGGGCAGCGCTTTGATCTATCTGACGGGCGGCCTGCGCTGCCGCCGACCCTCGCGTTGATCCGTAGCGACTATGGGGCCGATGCCTACACCGAGACGGGTGCGGGCGATTTGAGTCTGAGCGTGGAAGAACAACAGATTGACCTGACCACCATTGAGGTGGGTGCGACGGTTTCACACAAACGCCGTATTGGTGGGGTCAAGGCGCTATCGCTGCTCAACCTGACCTTGGGTAAAGATGCGAGCGTTTCAGATCAGACTGTCACGGCGCACTACACCGGTGCGACCCATACCGCACACAGCGATTACACCACCTTTACCACGCCTGCCGAGCAGTGGGCCCGCAACTACCTATCGCTGGGTGCGGACCTGCAGTTGGAGCCGGCTGACGCCATGATGATCAAGCTGGGCGTTGACGCTGAGTTCCGCCACGGGCGGCAAACACTTTCTGGAGAACTGGGCTTCGTATGGGTCTTTTGATGATGAATTACCGCACACTGGCCCTGGCCTCCGTTGTCTTACCGCTGAGCGCGCTCGCCGCCACGCAGGCTGAAATCGACGCTGGTGCGCAAAGCGCTGACCAAATCTTGCAAGAGCAGCGCCAGCAAACCGAGCAGGCCCTTGAGCGTGACGTTTTGGATAAACGCCCTGAGGGTGTTGACCTCGGCGCTCCTGTGTTGTCTGTGTCGGACCTGCCCGATGCCGACGGGCAGTGTATTGAGCTGGAGCGTATCGCTATCGATGGAGCGCAGGTGCTGGATGAATGGGCCCTGGAAGTATTCGAAGCGCCGTTTTTGGGCAAGTGTATTGATGCCAATCTGGTGAGCTTGGCGCTGGCCAAGGCGACCAACTACTACTTGGAGCAGGGGTTTATTACGTCTCGGGCCTACCTGCCTAATCAAGACTTACGCGCAGGTGTGCTAACCCTATTTATGGCCGAGGGTCAGGTGGCTTCGGCTATTTCCGCGCCGGCCAGCGAGCCGCTGTTTATACCCAACGCATTCCAAGCGGATGAAGACCTGCCGCTTAACATTCGTGATCTGGAGCAGGCGGTCGATCAGTTAAACGCGGTTCCGGGGAACCAGGTCACCATGACCATCGAGCCGGCTGAGGTCGAAGGCGAAAGCCGGGTCGTGTTCGCCAACGCAGGCAAGGCCGGCGTTAAAGGTCGCCTGTCAGTCGACAATGCAGGCAGTGAATCGACCGGCCAAAATGGCGTTAGTCTGGCGCTTGAAGCGGGCGATTTGCTGGGCCGTAACGAAGTCTTCTCGATTTACTACCGCGAGAGCCTGAGCCCCAATGAGCGCTCATCCCATAGCAGTAGCATCAGCCTTAAAGTCCCTTACGGTTACAACACCTATACTGTTGGCCGCTCCGAGGGCGGGTTTAACACGGTTCTGTCCTTTCCGCTGACCGGCACCGAGCTGAGCAACGAA
>CAKZQE010000040.1 GCA_937139465.1 uncultured Gammaproteobacteria bacterium | reverse complement strand
TACAATCACTTACCAGCCGCTTTAGGAAAGCGGGTAGGTAAAACTCAGCAACGATCAGGGGCTGTTGGTTTAAATAAAATACCGAGCGGCGTCCCCACAGAGTTTTCGAAGACCGCAGGTCTTTAGGCAAGAAGAGATTATCCGCAGGCACACGTGTGTACTGAAACATGCCTCGTTTGCAAAGTCGGTGGCTAAATAAGAACTCACCCAAAGGTCTTGTGTCCCAATGGCGTAGAAACCGATTAGGTCCTTGCAGCGTTGTGTTGGGAAGAATGCTGCGCGCAAACACAAAGGGCTCATTGTTTACATGCAGCGATACTTCCCTCGTGAGTGCCAAATTGCGGCTTGCCTGCTTATCCAGTAGTAGCTGTTCATCTAAATAGGGCACGCACCAATCTTGCAGGCGTTTTTTAACCTGTAAATCACCCAAACTTCGAAGTAATTGCGTGAGTGACCCGGGGTCAAATAACGCGCGAGGTGGACGGCCACCAAAGCCTATGCGTTGATGCTCTGAGCGCCAAACCATGCGCGGTGACACGACCATTTTAACCCCCGATAATTTGGGCCGAAGCCTAGCACTGAATCGTATGCTTTGCCATTTAAGCAATATGTGGGTTGCACAAAAACTTGAGGCTTATATAGTGGCCCAACGAATCAACTTGTGGAGAGCACCCCGTGGCACGTTGGGAATGTATTGTTTGTGGTTTGGTCTACGACGAGGCTGAAGGCTGGCCGGATGATGGCATTCCAGCAGGCACTTTATGGGCGGATGTTCCCGAGGATTGGCTGTGCCCTGACTGTGGCGTCGGTAACGACGATTTTGAGTGTGTTGATACCAGCCCCATTACCACGAGTCATGAGGAAACATCACCTACAGCAGCAGTTGCAGCATCCGCTACTGAACCCGAACAAGACGCCAAAGCGTCGGTCGCTGGTGATGCGCCGTGGGCGAAATGGGAATGTATTGTCTGCGGCCTGATTTATGATGAAGAACTGGGTTGGCCCGATGACGGTATTCCTCCTGGGACTCGTTGGGCAGATGTGCCAGAAGACTGGTTGTGTCCAGATTGTGGCGTAGGTAAGGATGACTTTGAGCTGCTTGAGGGTTCAGCGCCTGTAAGCGCAGCCGCTCCCGCTAGTGATGAAGCAGGCTTGGTGATCATCGGCACCGGCATGGCCGCTTATGGGCTAGTGCGTGAATTTCGTAAATATGACGCCGAGCGCAAAGTGACCTTCGTTACCTTTGATGATGGTAGCAATTACTCCAAGCCATTGTTGTCGACCGGGTTTACCAAGAATTTAAGTGCCGATAAATTGGCTATGCAGTCTGCCGAAGACATGGCGAGAACTTTAAACGCGACGGTACTGACGCACACGATGGCTAGGGCCATTGATACTGACGCCAAAGTCTTAAGCTTCCAAGATGGCTCAACGCTTGCTTACGATCAGTTGGTTATGGCGGCAGGCTCCGAAGTGATTCGCCCGCCTTTACAGGGCGATGGTCTGGAGCGAGTTTATTCGGTCAATGATTTGCAGGACTACGCCGCCTTCCGAGAGGCCGTAGAGCAACATCAAGCTAGGAAGTTTTGCATTATTGGTGGTGGCCTTATTGGCTGTGAGTTCACTAATGATTTGTTGAATGGTGGGTACGAGGTTGAAGCCGTCGATCCACTCGGCTACTGCTTGCCGACCTTGCTGCCTGAAAACGCCGGTCACTCTGTGCAAAATGCCTTAGAGTCACTGGGCGCGACCTTCCATTTTGGCCGCTTGGTCAAAGCCGTGCACAAGCGTGATTCTGGCGTCGTTGCTGAACTTGATGATGGCACCATGATCGAAGCCGATATTGTCGTCTCTGCTGTAGGTGTGCGGCCACGCATTCAGTTGGCGGCTGACAGTGGTTTGGCGACCGGTCGAGGTATTATCACCGACCGTTATTTAGCAACCAATGCTAAAGACGTGTACGCCTTGGGTGACTGTGCCGAAGTTGCAGGGCATGTCCTGGTGTACGTGGCGCCACTTGTGGCAGCGGGCAAAGCTTTGGCCAAAACTCTCACTGGTGAGCCTACCGAAGTTATGTACCCCGCAATGCCTGTCGCCATTAAAACGCCCGCATGCCCCTGTATTGTCGCGCCGCCTGCTCGCGGATCCGAAGGTCAATGGTACGAACTCGGCGAGGCGCCTAACATTCAAGCGGAATTCCGTGCGCCGAATGGTGATTTATTGGGCTTTGCCTTAACGGGTACCGCGATCAAAGAAAAAATGACACTGCAGAAATTGTTGCCGCCTATCTTGGACTAAGCACCAGCGTAGGCGGCGCGCTCGCCAGTCCAGCGTCGTGCCAAACGCCTTGCCACCGCAGGGCGTTGTTGCATAAGGTCATCGGCGATGGCGGCAGCGCCATCGAGTAGGTTTTCGTGTAAAGGTAGTTCGGCAACGCGAAAGGCCATCAGGCCAGTTTGTCGAGTGCCAAGGAGTTCGCCAGGTCCCCGCAGTAGCAAGTCTTGTTCGGCGATGTAGAAACCGTCTTGGCTATCTTTTAAGACCTTTAACCGGGCCTTGCCCGTTTGCGATAAAGGCATTTGGTACATTAAGACGCAGTGGCTGGCGATGGTGCCTCGCCCTACCCGACCTCTGAGCTGGTGTAACTGAGCGAGACCGAGGCGCTCGGGATTTTCAATAATCATCAAGCTCGCATTGGGCACATCAACTCCGACTTCGATCACGGTTGTGGCGACCAGTAGATCTAAGTCACCGGCGGCGAATCTGGCCATAATTTGCTCTTTTTCGGCGCTTTTTAAACGCCCGTGTATCAAGCCAATACGTAAATCGGCGAGCTGCGTTTGTAAAGACTCACTTACGGCTTCGGCGGCTTGAGCTGCTAGCTGTTCGTTCTCTTCGATGAGCGTGCACACCCAGTAAGCTTGGCGCCCGTCCCGACAAGCGTGGGCTACCCGCTCAATGACAGAAGCTCTTCGGCTGGAATCGATCAGCACCGTTGAAATAGCCTGACGACCTGGTGGTAACTCATCAATAATCGAGCAATCTAGGTCGGCATAGGCCACCATCGACAAACTTCTGGGAATGGGCGTAGCGGTCATGACAAGCTGGTGAGGTCGAAGTGCTTTGCCCTTGCGCGCTAGGGTCAGCCGCTGCTCGACGCCAAAGCGGTGCTGTTCGTCAATAATGACAAGTCCTAAGTGTTTAAATTCTACATCCGCTTGAAACAAGGCATGAGTGCCAATCACCATACTGGCTTCGTGTGTCGCTATCATCGCTAGAGTCGTTTCACGTTTCTTGCCTTTCGTTTTACCGCTGAGCCACGCGAGCTTGAATTTGCTATTGCCAAACCAGCGCTCGAAATTGCGCCAGTGTTGTTCCGCTAAAAGTTCGGTGGGCGCCATTACCGCCACTTGATACCCCGCTTCCGCCGCTTGCAAAGCGGCTGCTGCTGCGACCAAAGTTTTACCTGCACCGACATCGCCTTGTAACAGTCGCAACATTGGCGTGGGGCGCATTAAGTCCTGACCAATTTCGGCGATCACTCGTTGTTGTGCACCCGTGGCCTGAAAAGGCTGTGCCTTTAAAAACGCCGCCGTGAGCTCCTGTTGATAAGGAATTTCCGGTGCTTGATGTTGTGTTTGCAGAGTGCGAAGTTCACCTAAGCTAATTCGATGAGCTACTAGCTCTTCGAGCGCCAGCCGTAATTGCGCTGGATGTTGTTTATTGGCCAAGGCGGACAACGACACATCTGGTGGTGGCTGGTGTAAAATTTGAATGGCTTGGACCAGACCGATGCCCTGGGTCTGTTCATGTGGCAATAGCTCATCGGGCGGGTTCACTGTTAACACTTGAAGCGAGGCTAAACAAATCTTGCGCCAGGTCGTTTGCCCGATTCCCGTGATTGTTGGGTAAATGGCTGTGAGCGCTTCTT
>CAKZQE010000039.1 GCA_937139465.1 uncultured Gammaproteobacteria bacterium | reverse complement strand
CCTCTAACTTGCCACCACTGGCTTTTTCGCCAAATAAGCGAGCAGGAATCACGCGCGTATTGTTGAATACCAACAAATCGCCCGGATTTAACATTTGCTCTAGATCACGAAAGATATGATCGCTGCACTGCCCATCCGCAGGATTGAGCACCAACAGTCGTGAGGAACTGCGCTCCGGCATAGAGTATCTGGCAATCAGCTCGTCAGGCAGATCGAAATGGAAATCAGATTTTTTCATCGGCGCACTTTACCTCAGGTACTAGTACAGCGTCCCCCCTTGAATAGCCCCCGCCACCCTATACCTTTTCGCTGATACCACGACTCAAGGGACCGACATGAAAGCACTTTTACTCGCCTTAACCTTCGCCCTCAGCGCCCCCGCGTTTGCGGAGATATCGATGGGCCAGAAAATCCAGCTACAAGCCGACATGCAGCGCCATATCGACAGCGTGTCCATCGGCGGCGTCTACCGTCACATCGACATTTCCGACGGCAGCGTGCGCGCGCTCTACCCCGCCGCCGGCCACCCCATGATCCTGAAGATGACACAACAGGACATGTTTGTGCTGTGCTCTGAAATGCGCGACGATCAAGGGGCGTCGTTGAATGTGGACTACTACATGGCCAAAACCGATACCGGCTTTCAGGTGATCCGCACCGAAATTGCCAATCGCGCGCCGTTAAAAGCGCTGATGGATAAGGGCTTGGTTGCCAAGCTTTGATGGGATAAATGCGGCTCTATGCCAAATTTCTCGCTGTCCTCGTCCCCTGCTTTTTATTGCTGGCGGGGGTTGGACTGTGGATTGAATATCGATCCGCGACCGCCTTTACCACCGACGATCTAACCCAACGCATCGGCGCCCTAACCGGGCGCGTTGCCACCGCCATGGTGCGCCACAACGCCGTGGACAATCCCGCCCTGGCGAACGATCTGCTGTCCCCCGTTGGCCATGAACCCAGTGTTGTCTGTGCTGAATACACCGCAGGCCCGCGACTCGTGGCCAGTTACCCGCGCGGGCTGGGGTGTCGAAACGCCACCTACGATCAGATTTCCGACGTGCAGCTAGGCGAAGGCGTGTATCTACGCATCGCCATGACCGAAAGCCTGATTAAAGGCGCAGTCAATCGGCAAATGCGACAAAGCGCGCTGACCTTTCTGGGCACACTGGCGCTGGCGGTGATCAGTGCATCGGTGGGCTTCCGGCTGATTGTCGGCCGTCGACTGGACCGGCTTAATCGCGCCATGACCGCATCGGCCGAAACGCGCAGACGTCAGCGCGTGGTCGACCCATCGGGGGACGAAATTGGCCGCATCGTGAGCACCTACAACCAGTTAATTGATGCCGAGGACCGGCTGGAACAGCGCCTGCGCCATACCAACATGCAGCTGGACGAAGCCAGCCAACGCGACCCGCTGACGGGCCTGTACAACCGCCTATTTGCCCAGCGCCACCTGGACCCGCTGCCGGCACCGACCGGCGGCATGACCGGCTTTGTCGCGATCATCGATGTTGATCACTTTAAGAACGTCAACGACACCTTTGGCCACGAATCCGGCGACTCGGTGTTAAAAGCCGTGGCGAACCGACTGCGGTCCTGCGTACGCGACGATGCCGTCGTTATTCGCTGGGGCGGCGAAGAATTTTTAATTGTGTTCACCAACGTCAACGCGGAAATCGGGCCTATGCTCGCAGCCCGACTACTCAGCAGCATCCGCCAAAACCCGGTCGAGCTGGACGATGGCACCAAACTATCCATCACCGCGTCCCTTGGCTTCGTGCCCTGCTGTCTGTCGCCCGAGCGTGATTTAAAAACCGCTCTGGAATGGGCCGACCGCGCGCTGTATCTGGCCAAACAAAACGGCCGTGACCGCGCTTCTGGGCTCGGGGATGAGAGTCCAGGTCGACATTGAAAGATGCTGAGGGTCTGGGGGCTTACCGTTATGAGAATAACGGCCGTGACCGCCCCGCTCAGGCACCACCAGCTTGCGCCCCGCCGACCGAGGGGCTTCGAAAGGCCGGCTGCTGGGGCCCCAGCGGGTATGAGGGGCACCGCCCGCTTCTCCCCCCCCTGCTCCACCCCCCCCTCTGGGCGAGGCGAC